>JBOGJK010000618.1:0-2577 GCA_050745345.1 Thermoanaerobaculia bacterium | reverse complement strand
GGGATATACCCCCGGATCGTCCTCGCCGTGATCCCCGGCCTGGCCACCGCCACCTCGACCGCCCGGTACTCGCCCGGGGGCTTCGACGAACTGCTGCGGAAGGCGAGGACGTACTGCGAACGCAGCTCCTCCTCGATCCGCTGCGTGACTTCCCCCATCTTCTCCGCGTTGCCCATGAAGAGGACCTGCCCGCCTGACTCCTCGGCGATCTGCTTGGACACCTTGCGCGACCGGAAATCGGTGATCGGGATCCCGAGGCCGATGAAATAGATCGGCGCGCCCGCCGAGCGCGCGTAGCGCACCAGCGTCTCGATGTCCACGTGGGAGCGGTTGTCGTCCCCGTCGCTGACGACGACCAGCGCCTTTCGCCCCTGCAGCGTGCGGAACTGGTAGAGGCCGAGCACGATCGCGTCGTAGAGCGCGGTTGCTCCCTCCGCCCGCGAGCTCGACGCGGCCCGCTGCAGCGCGACGGAGTCGGAGGTCAGCTCCTGGAGGAACTTCGTGCGGTCCCGGAACTCCACGACGAAGCCCTGGTCCTTCGGCCGGATCAGGTTCTTGAAGAGCGCGGCCGAGGCGTCGTGCACGAATGTCAGGCTCTTCTCCATCGAGCCCGAGCCGTCGATGACGAGCCCGACAGTCAGCGGCAGGTTCTCCGCCACCTCGAAGCCCGTCATCTCCTCCGGCCGGCCGTCCTCGCGGATCGAGAAATCGCCCCTCGTGAGACCCTTGACGAAACGGCCGCTCTTGTCCAGGGCCGAGACGTGGAGCTGGACGACGTCCACGCGCACGGTCTCGACGGTCGTCGTCGGGCCCTTCAGCATCCGGATGTCGTTTGCCTCCTGGCCGTCCTCGCCAATCGCGGTGGCCCTCAGGACCGAGGCGCGCGCCCACTGCGCGATCGGGATTGCCGTCTCGTACGGCGGCGTCGTCCAGGAGGCCAGCTTCTTCTCGTCCAGAAAGAGCTCGAGGGACTTCGCGGCGCCGCCGCCGATCGACTGGACGATGACCTTGACCCGCACGACGCCAGCCGAGCCGTCCGGCCGCGGCAGGAGCCGCACGGCCAGGCGGTCTTTCCCCTGGTTGATCGCGTAGGCGTCCTCGTCGATGACCCGGCCCGTGTCGTCGTAGCCGACCGCCCGCACGGTCTGCCGGCGGGGCACGGCTCCCAGGTCGATCTCGACCGAATAAGGGGGCCGGTTGCGCGTCACGAGCCTCTTCTCCTCGAGGTAGAACTCGACCCTCTCGATTGGCGGCGCGACCACGGCCTCCAGGCGCAGCAGGCCGATCGGCGCCTCCCGCGAGGGCGGCAGGATCTTCAACTTCGGCTCCTCGGGAGTCGCGGGCTTTTCCGCGACCTCGTCGGCGATCACGATCGCTTCGGCGGAAGGCAGAGTTCCCGCCTCGCCGGGCGCCATCTCCGGCCGGAAGGCGGTGCCCAGCTCCGGCACGAGCAAGTCCACGGACCCCTCGCCCATGTCGCGGCCGTCGGAGTCGGCCAGCAGCAGGCGAAGCCGGTAGGTCCCGGGAGGGAGCGCTCGCAGAAACGAGTAGGCGAAGGGAGCGTTGCGGGCGATGTCGGCCGTGACCGGGTACTGGAACGAGTCCACCTCCGTCTCCGCCTGGCGGAAGCCTCCCTTGAGCTGACCCGAGAAACCCTGGATGCCGCGGGAGACGGCCTCCCGCGTCAGCTCCGGCGCGGTCAGGCGGATCCGGACGACCGTCTTCTTGCCGGCCATCCCCAGGTATTCCGCCTCGATGCCGAGAGGAAAGGTCCCGACCTTCGTCTTGATCGGGATTTGCCGGGGTTTCCCCGCGTCCGGCGCCGGGGACGCGGCCGCGGCGGCGAGCAGGAAGAGTCCGGGCAGGAAAAGGCGTCTGGTCTCCATCGTCATTCATCGAACCCCGGGGGACCGAAGGCGAATTCCCGGCGCCGCCGTGCCCTCGGGAAAAGAAGCGCGCCGGTTAATTAAGCAGCCCTTGAGGAGGCAGCCATCATGAGGCCGCTGCCCTCGACTAGTCGGAAGACGGGAGACGGAAGACGTGGTTCGAGTCGAGATCGTCTCCCGTCTTCCCTCTCCCGTCTCCCGGCCCCGTCAGGCGCTGGCGGCCAGTGGAGCGGGCTCCAGGGCCTCGAAGAACTCCCGGACCGCTTCGCGGAACTCCGCGGGGGTCTCGAGCTGGGAGATCCTCACGCGCAGGGCGCGACCGTTGGGCAGGCCATGCGTGTACCAGCCCGTCACGGTCCGCAGCTTGTGGAGCGCCTCCCGCGGATCGAAGGCCGTCTTCTCGATCGTCTCGAAGTGCTCGAGCATCAGGTCGCGCCGCTCGGGCAGCCCCGGCTCGCGCGGCTCGCGCCCCGCCAGCCGCTCGGCGATCTGCCGGAAGATCCACGGGTTCTTCATCGTGGCGCGGCCGCACATCACCGCGTCGCAGCCGGTCTGCCGGAACATGGCAATCGCGTCCTCGGCGGTCTCGATGTCGCCGTTGCCCACGACCGGCAGCGAGACCGAGCGCTTCAGCTCCGCGATGCGGGCCCAGTCCGCGCGCCCCGCGTACATCTGCCGCGCGGTGCGGCCG
>JBOGJK010000617.1:0-1579 GCA_050745345.1 Thermoanaerobaculia bacterium | reverse complement strand
GGCCTGGATCGTTGGCGGGGCGCCCCGCGACGGACTGCTCGGCTGGAGCGCGCCCGACGTGGACGTCGCAGTCGCCGGAGACGTGGAGCGGCTGGCGCGCGAGCTCCAGGCCCGCGGGTTCGGGACCGCGGTTGCGATCTCGGAAGGCTCTCCCCGCGTCTTCCGGGTGGCCGGGCGGCTGGCTCTGGATCTGGCCGAACTGGAGGGCGACTCGATCGAGGAGGACCTGGCGCGGCGCGATTTCACGGCCAACGCCATCGCGATCGAGCTCGCGACCGGCAAGTGGATCGACCCCTTCGACGGCGCGCGAGACCTCTGCCGGCGGCGGCTGCGCCTGGTGCGGGAGTCGAATCTCGAAGAGGACCCCCTGCGCGCCTTCCGGGCGGCGCGCTTCTATGCGACGCACGGTCTCTGCCCCGACCGGCAGACCCGGCAGGCCTGCCTGGCGGTGGCCCCCAGGCTGGCCGAAGCGGCCGCCGAGCGCGTCCAGGCGGAGCTCTCCCGAATGCTCGAGGCCCCGCGTGTCGGCCCCGCCTTCCGGTGGGCCAGGAGAGCGGGCCTTCTCTCCCCGGCGCTCGGGATCGCCGCGGCGCCCGCCGGCTGGGACAGAGCCGCCCGAATCTTGAGCCGGCTCGACGCGGCGGCGGCGCGCCTTCCGGCCGCGAGAAGGCGGCTCCTGCGCCTTGCGGCGATCGGAGCGGGGCTGCGGATGTCCCCCGCCGAGGCGGCGCGCTGGCTGCGCCGGCGCCGCCACAGCCGCCCCGAGGCGGGCGCGGCCGCGAGCCTGATCGAGCTTTCCGGGCGGGCCGCTCGGGCACGCGAGCCTGGCGGCCGCTGGGCCTGGATCCACGACGCCGGGCCGCTCGCCCAAGATGCTCTCGCGTTGCTCGAAGCCTCCGATCCGCGACAGGCGCCGCTGGCGATCGGCCTCCGGCGCCTCCTGGCGCGGCGCCGCCGCCGCCCGCAGGTGACCGGCGCGGATCTGCTGGGGTGGCTCGCTCTGCCCCCGGGGCCCCGGGTGGGAGAGCTGTTGCGGCAGGTCCGGATAGAAATCCTCCGCGGCGCGGTCCGTACCAGGGGGCAGGCGCGACACTTCCTGCTCGGGAAGCAGAATCTTCCGGCCGGCTAGTTCCGAATTTCTTAAGGAGATCCAAACCAAAGGCCTAAGGGAGAGATCCCCTGAGCCGCCAAGGCCTTCGAATTTTCGACCGAAGCTCCAGCTTGCCGAACGGGTTATAATCCGCGCAGTTTGACCCTCGCCGAGCTGCTCAAGTTCATGGCCAAGAAGGAGGCCTCCGACCTCCACTTGAAGCCGATGAGGCCGCCCCTGCTGCGGGTAAAGGGAAAGCTCATCCCGATCAACACCGAGGCGCTCCAGCCCAAGGACCTCGAGGAGATGCTGCTCGGCATCCTTTCGCCGGCACAGAAGGAGAAGTTCGAGCTGAACCAGTCGGTCGACATCGGTTACGGCGTGACCGGTGTCGCCCGATTCCGAGCCAACCTCTTCGTGCAGCGCGGCTCGGTCGCCGCCGTCTTCCGCCGGATCCCTTTCAAGATCCCGGAGATCGCGGAGCTAGGC
>JBOGJK010000616.1:0-2363 GCA_050745345.1 Thermoanaerobaculia bacterium | reverse complement strand
GCAGGACGGCTTCTTCTACGACGTCCTGCTGATGCCGGACGGACGTCAGTACCCGTTGAAGGTGCGCTCCATGGTGGGACTGATCCCACTCTTCGCCGTCGAGACATTCGAGTCGGACGTGGTGGACCGGTTTCCCGGGTTCAAGAAGCGGATGCAGTGGTTCCTGGAGAACCGGCCGGAGCTTTCCGACTACATCGAGACGCAAACTGTCGGGGGGAACCGCGTGCGCCGACTGCTCGCCCTGGTCAACAAGACGCGCCTGCGCTCGGTGCTTCGCTACATGCTGGACGAGAGCGAATTTCTCTCCCCGTTCGGCGTGCGGGCCCTCTCCCGCTACCACAAAGACCACCCCTACACGCTGGAGTGCGCCGGGCGCCAGTACCGTGTGGACTACGAGCCGGCCGAATCGCGAAGCGGCACCTTCGGCGGCAACTCCAACTGGCGGGGGCCGGTGTGGTTCCCCGTCAACTACCTCATCATCGAGTCGCTGCAGAAGTTCCACTACTTTCTGGGGGACTCCTTCCGGGTCGAGTTTCCGACGGGCTCGGGGCAGATGCGCCATCTCTGGGATGTGGCGGGGGAGCTCTCGCGCCGCCTCTCCCGAATCTTTCTGCGCGGCCCCGACGGAAGGCGTCCCGTCTTCGGCGGCGCCGAGAAGTTCCAGACCGACCCGTATTTCCGCGACCTGATCCTCTTCTACGAGTACTTCCACGGGGACAACGGGGCGGGACTTGGCGCCTCGCACCAGACCGGATGGACCGGCCTCGTCGCCAAGCTCATCCAGCAGAGCGGGGATTGAGCGGGTCGATTGACGCACCACTATATCAGGGTTGATATAGATGGAGCCGGGATCGACCGGGATGGGTCTGGAGCGGGCGACCGGTCCCGCCGATTCGGTTCAGGCTCGACCGTTCTCTAAAGCTGTTCCCAGGTCTCCCGGTCAACGCCGGCTTGACGAAGTCATCGAGCCAGAAGATCCCGGCCGATCTCGCGTCTATGCGGGTTCGGAAGGACGAGGCTTCGGTCTTCCCGGATCAGGACTCGTGTCTGCCGCCCGCAAACGGGCCCTCGAAGCCGAGGCGGCGAAGGCAAGAGATCAGTTCGCACCCCTTGATGGGGCCGGACTGCGGCACAGTCAGACGGCTTGGAGCTTCCGCAGCTCCAGGCCGTCAATTGGCGGCAAGGCCAGATTCCTGGAGATCCGAACGAAAATCCAGTCCTCGAGTGTCCGCTCCAGCTCTTCCCGGCAGGCCTCGAGGGTCTCGCCGGTGGCCCAGAGGCCCTCGAGCGGCGGGATCTCGTCGTAGAAGAGATTGTCTTCTGCAAGCATTTCGTAATGGGCGCGTCGCATCGCCGTGCGCAGATACTCGGTGAGCACGGCCAGGATTATAGGCGTGGGAGGACGAGGACGTCGCCTGGCGGCCGGCCGTCGGGCGGGCGAGCAGGAGACGGAGACGACGGCGGACTGGCGGGTGCGCCGAGGCGCGGAAAAGTTCCAGACCGACCCGCATGTCCGCGACCTGATTCTCTTCTACGAGTATTTCCACGGGGACAACGGGGCAGGCCTTGGCGCTTCGCACCAGACCGGCTGAACCGGCCTGGTGGCGAAGCTCATCCAGCAGAGCGGGGAGTAGAACCGCTCGGTCTCGTCGGGTCGCGCTATCCGATCGGATAGCGCGCATGGCGAATCGGATAGGCCTCGCGGCGCGAGTGCGGCCCCCGCAGGAGCCACCGTGAGTTTCATCCCACTGGGATCGCGAGGCTTCTTGCCCTTGGAGAAGGCAAGGGGCTCTGCGGCACCCTGATGAACTTCTTCGGCTTGCCGAATTCAGGAGCTTTACGGCTTGGCGAACAACCGGTTTCGATTATCACGATAATCGAAGTAACATGCTTCGAAGAGAAGTCCCTCTGCCCGCAGCGCCCGCCACGTCCTACCTCCTTTGGGGCGCGCGACAGACGAACCCGCCTCCGAGCTCTTTGGAAACGCTTTCGAGAACTGGGTTCATCACGAGCTGACGGCCTACTCGGAGTATCGAGGGCGGGGCCTGGAGTTCGCTTACTGGCGAATTGTGAGAGGAATCGAAGTCCACTTCGTGAGCGGTGACCTCGCTCTCGCAGTCGAGGCTACGGCATCGCAGCGTGTGACTTTCGAGCGCCTGAAGGGGCTCCGCGAGCTCGCCGCCGATCAGGAGGGGATCGGAAAAAGGTGCGTGGTCTGCCTCGAAACGAATCCCCGTATCACGGAAGACCGGACCGATGCTGGAGCCGACGACCGGACTTGAACCGGTGACCTGCGGTTTACGAAACCGCTGCTCTACCGACTGAGCTACGTCGGCTCGGGAAACGGCCGGGAGCGGCGCATC
>JBOGJK010000615.1:0-1900 GCA_050745345.1 Thermoanaerobaculia bacterium | reverse complement strand
CGGCAGGCGTGAGGCCCCGCCGAGCGAGAAGCAAGAGGCGAAAGTCGCCCCGGTTGCAGGACCAGCGCCTGCGCCGGCGCCGAGGCCATCCGCGATCGGATCGGAGAGGGCGGCATTGCCGCCTGCCGTGGCCAGGCCGGCTCCCCCGCCCCCTTCCGCCGCGATCAAGCCCGAGCCCGCTGCTCCGCGCCGTCGCGGAGCCGGCCTCTGGATCGGCCTGGCGCTGGCCGCTTCGATGGTCCTGCTGCTCTGGCGCCCCTGGGAAAAGCCCCGCCCCGACATCGAAGAAGTCGCGGTCGGCCTGACGGCTGTGCCCGTGGCGCGATCGGAGCCAGCCCAACCGACCGCGCCGCCCGCCCCTTCGCCCGCCCCGACGGCGGCGCCGACGGCTGTCCCCTCACCGCCGGCGGTGACACCCGTCGATTTGCGCCCCTTCCGTCAGGCGGCGGAGAGCGCCCGCCAGGCCGCGCTGCGGGCGCGGCAAGCGTCCGAAGAGTCGCGGGCGCGCGAGCTCGCGCCCTCCACGCACCGCCTCGCCGTCGCGAGGCTGGCCGAGGCGGAGCGGCTCTTTGCCGGAGGTTCCGACGGCGAGGCGAAGAGGGCCTTCGACGCCTCCGCGCGTCTCTTCGGCCAGTCCCGGGCGCAGGCGGTGGCGGCAGCCCGACCGGAGCCGACTCCCGTTCGGGTCGCCCAGCTTCCGAGTCCAATCGCGCGGCCGACCGAGGCGCTGATTCTTCCGACGGCGATCCCCGCTCCGCCGACTCCGTTGCCGACCGCTCCGCGCCTGGAGGCCACCCGGGCGCCGGCCGTCGAGAGAGAGCCGCCGGCTCTACCGACTCCCGCCACGGCCCGCGTGAGCTCCGAGGAGGATCAGAAGATCCGGGAAACCATCCGGCAGTACGAGAGGGCGTGGAGCACGCTGGACGCCAGGCTCTACCGGCGGGTCTACCCTTCGGGGGTGGAGGCCTTCGAGCTGGCGCGCAAGAACCTGCGCTCGCAGTACGTTCGCATCGAGATCCGCGGCATCGTGGTCGATCCCTCCGGAGGCCGCGCCGAAGTCATGGGCCACGAGACGGTCGTGGCGACTCCCCGCGCCGGAGACCAGGTCCAGAGCGAACGGGACGTCACCGTTGTGCTCCAGAAGAGCGGCGAAGCCTGGATCATCGTCGCCCGAAACTAGGGCGACTGTCCACTGTCGACGGTCGCCTGATCAGAACGCGTAGTCGATTCCGACGAGCGGCGTGAACTTGTCCTGCAGCCCCTCCTTGGTGATCGAAAAGAGACCGTTTACGGTCAGGAGCAGGTTGCCGAAGACGTTGATCTTGAATCCGACGGAACCGAGGAGCGTGTTCAAGTCCCCCCGAGTCACCGTCAACGACGGCACGACCTCGGTGATGATCTTCGACGGGTCGATCGGACAGCCCGGGCTTGTGCATGTATTGTCGGTGTTCGCCTGAAGGGTCGTTTCGCCGACACCGATCACCTGGGTGTTCCGGTACGTGCGGCCGATGAGGTCGGCCACAAATGTCACGCGGGCCCCCCAGGCCCAGTCGAAGCCTCCGGTGTAGTTGATCTCGTCGGAAATGCCCGTGCCGTAGAGGGGGTTGCCCGGGGTCTTGCAGGCGTTCTCGTTGACCTGTCCGGCGCAGCGGTGAATCGCCCAGGTGTAACCCGTGTTGAGGTGCGGGGAGAAGGTCCCCAGGTGGGCAGACCAGATGAGGAAGGCCTTGATCTGTGTCACGCCCGTTCCGAGCAGGTCCTCCTCCTTCCCCGTCGGGAAGCGAACGTCGGTGGCCAGGGCCAGCCCCTGGCGGCTCCCGGACGTAAAGCGGAACTTCGTGCGCAGGAAGACATCCCCGAGCCCCGAGGCACTTCCCGAACTTTGCAGGGGCTGCGAGCT
>JBOGJK010000614.1:0-2688 GCA_050745345.1 Thermoanaerobaculia bacterium | reverse complement strand
GCCCTCGCGCGGGGCCACGGGGAACGTGTAGAGCGCCGGATCGCGCCGGGTCTCGACCCACTGGCCGATCGCGCGCAGAAAGAGCCGCGCGTTGAAGACGTAGGTCGCCTTGAACCGCGCGACCGTCGCCGTGAAGAGGCGCCCCTCCGATCCGCTTTCCGCGCGCACGTCGAGCCACCGGCACTGGCCGAGCATCGAGAGCTCGAGATGGTCGGTGGGCCGCGCCATGACCTGAAGGGCGATCTCCCCGCCGGTGCCTTCCCGCGCGTTCTCGAAGTCGATCTGCCGGCCGATCGAGCCAGTGACGCCGATCCGCGTGATCCTTCGGGAGGGATCGACCTGGATGTTGAAGGCCGCGTAAGCGGCGTCGAGCAGGCTCTCCCCAACCCGCACCGTGTCGAGGTTGGCGCCGACGAAACCCCCGAGATTGCGCCTCCCCTGGAAATCGACGCCCGGAAAGATCCGGCGAAAGAGGAGTCGTCCCTCGCGGTCTTCGGTGTAGTCCAGGCCCGCTCGGGGCTGCAGGAAGTTGAAGAGGCCCGTCTCCGGATAGAAGCGCAGCCCCGCCTCCGCGATCCCCTCGCGGTAGCCCACCTGCGGAACGAAGCCGTCGTCGGCGCGGAACTCGTCGGAAAAGTCGCGGTACCGCAGATTGGAGAAGAGCTTCCGCGTGCTGTGGCTCCAGGCCAGATCCAGCCCGTGCCCCGAGAGGCGCTCTCCGTCCCATTCGGGTGTCAGGTCCGGGCGGTCCGGCTCGCGGGACTCGCTGTACAGAAACTGCCCCGTGATTCGGTCGTCCGCGCCGAGTGCCCACTGGAAGTCGGGCCCGAAGACGATGTTGTGACCTCCCCCGACGATGTCCCGGTCGGTCACGAGCAGGCCTCCGAAGGAACGCCCGAAATCTCGCCGGAGGCGCCCGATCGCGGCGTAGGACTCGAAGTCCTGTGGAGCGAAAATGGAGAACTGCGGGCCCGGCAGGATGACGCTTCCGCCCCCACGGTCCTGCGTGACGAGGAGCGTATAGGTCGAGGCACCGATCTGCCCGGTGCCGCGCGCGCCCCAGAGCGGCGAGGTGATCGTGCGCGTATGGACCGCCGGAATCGGCGTATCGAGCAGGTCCACGCCCTCCAGGAAGAAGGGGCGTTTCTCCGGAAAGAACAGGGCGAAGCGTGTATTGACCGCGATCTGCGCGACATCCGACTCGACCTGCGAGAAATCGGGGTTGATCGTGGCATCCACGGCCGTGTCGGGATTCGGGATCCACTTGACGTCGCCTCCCCCGTCCGGCTCGACGGGCATGTTGAAGAAGGAGGAATCGGGATCGGCGGGATCGCGCGGCACGCCCTCCTGCTTGCCCGAGACGTACGGCGCAATGACGTAATGGGCGCCGGAGGGAAGCCCTTCGAGCCCCGTCAGCTCCCGCATGTGGCAGATCAGGCAGTTTGAGCCGCGCGGCAGCCGGCTCGAGTAGATCGCGTAGCGGAAGTCGCGCGGGTAATTGCGCCAGATCAGGATCCCCCAGGTCTGGGGGTCCCCCTTCGGGTACCGGAGCGTCGAGAAGGGAATCCGAACCTCCGCCGTCCAGCCTTCGGGCAGGACCTGCGCCGCCGTGTCGTAGAAGAAGTCGGGCGAGAAGTCCTCGTCGAAGTTCGCGTCGTTCCACATGGCGTCGGCCTGGATGCCGCGCGGGTTGACCCGGAACTCCATGGCCGAGCGGCGGTCGTTGCGCGTGTCGAGGAAGATCGCGACGTTGTCGTCGGTGCCGATGACCTGGTCGCGCTCGACGTAGGGCGCCCGGACCCTGGCCGCCTCGGGGTCCTCGCAGCGCACACCGATGTAGAAGAAGCGGTCGTCGTAGGCCAGATACGCGACCGTGCGCACCTTCGGAGGGACGTTGTCGCCGGGCGTCGTTTCCCAGAAGGCGTCCACGACCGCGGCCTCCTTCCAGGCCGGGTCGGAGAGGCTGCCGTCGATCGTGATCGGTGAAGAGGTCCGCGGCACGGCGATCGGTGGGGCGGGTTCCGGCTGCTGCCCGAGAGCGGCACCAGCCGCGAGCAGGAGGGCAACGCCCGCGCCGGCACGCCACACACTGGTAGCTACGGCGGCCGGGCGCCAGGGTTCCTCCGCTCGTCACAGGACGCGCGAGCGGGAGATCTCGGCGGCCCGCGCGATAGACTGGAGCCGTTCCGGGGGCTCCGATGAGGGTCGGCACCTTCCTCGGCATTCTGGGAATGGGGCTCGCGTTTCCGCTGGCCGGCGCGCCGGGCGAACAAGCCGCGCGCGAGGCGGAACAGCGTGTCCACGAGCTGCGCAAGGAGAAGCGCTACAAGGAAGCGCTCGCGTACCTCGATCTGGCTGTGAAGGAAAGCCCGGACTCCGGGAACCTGCGCGGCCTCTACTGCTGGATCTACCTGGACGACCTGAAGGAGCCGAAGAGCGCCCTCGATCAGGCCCTGCGTCTCAAGCAGGACCTGCCGAAGCACCGCGGCGGCTACTACTGGTCGGCCAGGGCCTACGAGGCGCTGGGCGAGTACGGCGAGTGCGTCGCCACCCTTGACGACTTCCATCCATACGGCGGCGATTTCGATCGGGACAACGTGAAGGCCTCCTGCTACTACAAGAACGGCCAGCTCCCGGAGGCGATCGGCGCGCTCCCGGACGAGGAGCGTCTGGGCGACAGCTACAAGA
>JBOGJK010000613.1:0-17481 GCA_050745345.1 Thermoanaerobaculia bacterium | reverse complement strand
CAAGGCGCTCACTCGATCATCGGTACCGCTTGCCCTTCCCCCTGGACGCAGCGGAGCGTACGGGGAGGAACCGAGGCCGCCGACTACCGCCCCTCCTCGGACCACCCGGAGGCCTACGTCCTCTCCTTCGAAGAGATCGCGGAGAAGATCCAGGAAATGATCGACCTCGGGGGGACGGGCGTCCTGCTCCAGGGCGGCGTGAACGGAGACCTGCCCTTCTCCTTCTACGAGGAGATGTTCCGCTTCATCCGAAAGACCTTTCCCACGGTCCACCTGCACGCCCTTTCGGCGCCGGAGATCTACTTTCTGCAGAAGATCACGAAGTGGTCGATGCGCGAGGTCATCGCGAGACTGCGCGACGCCGGCCTCCAGTCGATTCCCGGCGGCGGGGCCGAGATCCTCGAAGACTCCGTTCGCAAGCGAGTCTGGGCGCTGACCAAGGCGCCGACCGACAAGTGGATCGATGTGCACGAGACGGCCCACGGCCTGGGCCTGCGCACGACAGCGACCATGATGTTCGGCGTGGGGGAGACCTACGCGCAAAGGGTCGAGCACTTCCGGGTCATCCGGGAGCTGCAGGACCGCACCGGTGGCTTTACCGCCTGGATCCCCTGGACGTTTCAGGAGGAAAACACGGCGCTGGACGGCAAGGTCGAGGTGGCCGGCGGCTTCGAGTACCTGAAGACACTGGCCGTCTCACGCCTCTATCTGGACAACATCCGGCACGTACAGGGCTCTTGGGTCACGCAGGGAGCGAAGATCGGCCAGGTCTCGCTCTCCTTCGGCGCGGACGACCTGGGGTCGATCATGATCGAGGAAAACGTCGTCTACGCCGCCGGCGCGCGTAACCGGATGACGCAGGAGGGGATGCGGCGCCTCATCTCGGACGCCGGCTACGAGCCGGTCCAGCGCCGCACCCTCTACGACGCCTGCCGGGACTTCTGCTGCACAAGCCCCATCCCGAATCCCAAGGAGCGGGGCGCGCTGCTCCCCATCGCCGGCGCGGACATCGACTCCTCCGTCGCCTCGGCGTAGAACCCGTTAACTATATCAGTTTTGATATAGATGCCGCGGCTGCCGCGATGTCGCCGCGCCCGGCGAGAAGCGCGGGAATGAGGTCGTCGATCGCGACGCCCCGGCCGACGGTCGATTCGACCTGGCGCCGCGTCGGTGCAGGCTCTCACCTCGCGGCCGGACTGACCTTCCGCTCGAGCTCCGCGAACCAGTTGGTTATGAGGATCGGGTCCGCGGAAGGCGCCCGCGTGTCCGGGATCTGGATCATCACGAAGCTCTTCCCATCGGGGGCGACATCGTACTGCCGCATTTCGCGGAAGGGCAGCGCGAGCAGGCCCGGCTTCTCGAAGAGCACCGCCGGCTTGCCGGCGGCAAGCTCGGGGCCGAGCTTCACGGGCACCGCCATCATGCGGTCGCCGTTGCGGTAGAAGAGCTCCTTGCCGTCGCGACCCCAGGCCGGCTCGGTGCCTCCGCTGGTCGAGATCGGCACCTTGGCGCCGGGGCCGGGGAAGGGCCGCGCATAGATCTCGTACCGGCCGGACTCGTCGGACGTGTAGGCGATCCAGCGGCCGTCCGGCGAGAAGTCCGGCTCGGCTTCCTCATAGGACGAGGCGAGGAAGGCCTTTGCCGACGACCGCTCCAGATCCAGGGTCCAGACATCCCATTGTTTTCCCGGGCCCAGGGCGGTGAAGGCGAGGGTCCGGCCGTCCGGCGACCAGGCCTGACTCACGACGGTGTCTTCTCCTTTCCAGAGGAGCTTCTCCTCTCCGCTCCCGTCGGCGTCGCGCGCGAAGATCTTCGGAGTCTCCCATCGGCGCTCGGAGGTGTACGCCATTCGCCTTCCGTCGGGGCTCCACACCGAGTCGAACTCCTCGCTCGCCTCGGGGGTCAGGCGCGTCTCCGTGCCGCGCTCGAGGTCCAGGATCCAGACGTCCTGGTTCGCGTCTCCCTTCGAGTAGCTGATGCGCCGGCCGTCGGGCGAGAAACGGACTCCGTAGTTAGCGGCGGGCTCGACCGCTAGCTGCCGAACTCCTCCGTCTCGGTCCACGCGCGCAATCCGGAAGCCGGGCCGGTTCGGCGAGGGGCCCGGGAGGTAGAGGAGCGCACCGTTGGAGGAGAAGGCGTACTGGGCCGCGCCAGTCGCCTCCGTCCGGATCCCGGAGAGGACCGGCACGGCGGCGCCGGTCACTTCCATCCGACCGGCGTCGAACGGGACGGCGAGGAGAGTTCCCCCGCGCGCGTAGACCAGGTGGCCGGTCGGGCAATAGCGGGGACTCGTCCCCCCGCGCGCCAGGGTCTTCTTCTGCCCGGTGTCCAGGCGGAGCAGGGCGATCGAAGCGGCGTCGAAGTTCTCTCCGCCGGAGTAGATCGTGAAGAGGAGGGCCTTGCCGCCGGGCAGGATCTCCGGCCAACGGTAGGCTTGCTCGCCGCGGTCGTAGTCGGGACGCACCAGCGTCTTCTCCTCTCCGCTCGCGGCGGACATTTGGTTGAGCCCGCCGGTGTTCGCCGGCGAGTAGACGATCGATCCGTCGAACGTCCAGCTCGCGCCGCGACTGACCGGCGGGATGAAGCGCAGCGACTCCGGAGCTCCCCCCGAGAGCGAGAGCTTCCGGAGCTCGTCCGGCCCGGCGAAGCCGATCCATTGACCGTCCGGCGAGAAGAAGGGTCCCGTCGCGTCTTCGGTGCCCGGGAGCTCCCGAACCTCGAGGCTGTTCAGGTCGCGCAGGACGAGCTTTGTCCGGCCCTGCGCGTCGGCGACGTACACGAGGCGCGTTCCGTCGGGTGAGATCGCGAAGAGCGGACGTTCCGCTGTCGCGACCGTCAGTGGGGGCGAGAGCACGAGCGCCACGCGCGCGACGGGAGCGGGGGAGGCGGAGCGTCCGGCCGGGCGGACGCGAGTGCCGAGGAGAAAGCCGGCGGCGAAGAGGAGGGCGCCGCCCGCGGCCCCGAGAATCGGGGCGAGGCGTCCGCGCCGCCCGGGGAGTTCCGCGGCAACGGCGCCGCCCAGGGCTCCGGTCTCCCAGGCGCGCAGATCCAGGGCGAGGTCCCGCGCGGACTGGTAGCGGTTGGCCGGGTCCTTCTCGAGGCAACGGAGCACGATGCGCCGCAGCTCCGCCGGGATGCGAGAGGTCTCCGAGTATCCCGCCGGATCCTCTGAGAGGACGGCGGAGAGGGTCTCGGCGGGCGTCGATCCGGCGAAGGCCCTTCGACCGGTCACCGCCTCGTAGAGAGCGGCGCCGAGGGAGAAGACGTCGCTGCGCGCGTCGGCTTGCCGGCCTCGGACTTGCTCGGGCGAGACGTAGCCGGCGGTGCCCACGAGCGCGCCCGACGTCTGCTCCAGGGTGGAGGCTGACGTCGTGCTCGAGTCCGGCGGCGCCATCCGCGCGATGCCGAAGTCGAGGACCTTGGTCTGGCCGTCCTCGGTCAGGAAGATGTTCGAGGGCTTCACGTCGCGGTGCACGATTCCGTGCGCGTGGGCGGCCGCGAGCGCGTCGGCGACGCGGGCGCCGATCTCGCAGGCCTCCCGGGGCGCAAGCGGCCCGCTCTGGAGCCTTTCGGCGAGCGTTTCGCCGGAAAGCAGCTCCATGACGGCATAGGGCGCCTCGCCGTGCGCGCCCGTGTCGTAGATGGCGAGGATGCCGGGATGGTTCAGCGCCGCGACGGCCAGCGTCTCGCGCCGGAAGCGCGCGAGGCGCTCCGGGTCCGCCGCCCCCTCGTCGCGGATCACCTTGAGCGCGACGTCGCGTTCGAGCCGCGA
The DNA here is from genome assembly GCA_050745345.1 of Thermoanaerobaculia bacterium. Lineage (GTDB taxonomy): Bacteria > Acidobacteriota > Thermoanaerobaculia > UBA5066 > Gp7-AA6 > DATBFU01. The sequence continues at coordinate 13,709 of JBOGJK010000613.1, read as the reverse complement.
GTCCCGCGCCCGGTAAACTTCCCCCATCCCTCCCCGGCCGATGGAGCCGAGGATCTCGTAGGGGCCCAACCGGTCGCCCGGGGCGAGAGCCATGGCGTCTCAAAGGATAGACCCGGAGTCAGCGGCTCGAGGAGGAGGTCGCTGGACCACCGGTCATCGCCTGGCGTTCCCGCTGCCAGCACGATCCGACCCAGAAGCCGAGCAGGAGCAGCAGGACGCCGGCGATCCCGCGCAGGACGACGCGCGTTCGCCGGTGCCGCCATGGCGGCACGCTCTGGAACTGCACGCGGGCGCCCGCCTCCTTGACGGCGCCGGCCTGCCAGGCGCGCAGGTCCATCACAAGGTCGCGGGCGGACTGGTAGCGGTCGGCCGGGTCCTTCTCGAGGCAGCGGAAGAGGAATCCCCGAAGAGTCTCCGGGACCTTCTGGATCTCCGCGCTCTTTCGCGGGTCGTCGCGCAGGACGGCGCCGAGCGTCTCGACGGCGTTGTCGCGCAGAAAGGCGCGACGCCCGGTCAGCATCTCGAAGAAGACCGCCCCCAGCGCGAAGAGGTCGCTGCGCCCGTCGGCCCGCTTGCCGCGCACCTGCTCGGGCGAGATGTAGCCGGCGGTGCCCATGACGAAGACCGAGCTCGAGCTGCCGGAGGAGTGCGCGAACTTGCCGGTCCGCAGCGCGGGATTCTCGATCCGCGCGATGCCGAAGTCGAGGATCTTGGCGCGGCCGTCGTTGGTCAGGAAGATGTTGTCGGGCTTGATGTCGCGGTGGATCACCCCCATCGCGTGGGCGGCCGCGAGCCCCTCGGCGACCTGGCAGGCGATCTCCGTGGCGCGCGGCGCCGCGAGCGGCCCCGATCGAAGGCGGTCCGCGAGGGTCTCTCCCTGCAGCAGCTCCGTCACGGCGTAGGGGATGTCCCGGTGCATGCCGGTGTCGTGGATGGCCAGGATATTCGGGTGGTTGAGCGCGGCCACCGCCCGGGTCTCCCGCTCGAAGCGGCGCAGGCTGTCCTCGTCGGTCGCGGCCCCCTCGGGCAGCATCTTCAGGGCGACCTCGCGGTTCAGGCGCGTGTCGCGCGCGCGGTAGATCTCGCCCATCCCTCCGCGGCCGATGGGCGCCACGATCTGGAACGGGCCGATCCGCTCTCCGGTGGAAAGCGACATCCCGCGGATGATATCCGCAGGGGAGGGCCGAGGTGCGCCCCGGGGCGCTAGACTGAACGCCCGCAATGGAAGTCTGGCTGCTCCGCCACGCCGCAGCCGAGGAGCGCTCCGAGTCGGGGCGCGACGCCGACCGCGCGCTGACGCCGGAAGGGGAGAAGCGCGCCCGTGCGGTGGCCAGGGGGCTGGCCGCGCTCGAGCCGTCGATCGAGCTCGTGCTGACCTCGCCCTACCGCCGGGCCCGGGAGACGGCCGATCTCGCCGCCCGCGCGCTCGGCCTCTCCCGGCGGCTCCGCGAGTCGCGGGCGCTCGAGCCGGGGCGCGACCCGCAGGAGATCCTGGAGGAGATCCGCGCGGAACCGGCCGCCGGGGTCCTGCTGGTCGGGCACGAGCCGCACCTGGGCGTGCTGCTGGGACGGCTCGTCGCGGGCCGCCCGCTGCTGACCCTGCCGCTCAAGAAGGCCGCCGTGGCTCGCGTCGAGTGGGATGGCACCGGAGCGGGGGAGCTTCGCGCGCTGCTGCCTCCGCGCGTCCTGGAGCGGCTCGGGGCCTGACGGCGCGAGGACCGCGGAAACCACTCCGATAGAATCGCCGCCGCGTTTCCGGAGCAGCCGGATCAGAGTAGGGAGGAAGTGATGGGCAAGCTCGGGCTCGGGTGTCTGGCCATCCTCATCGGTCTCGTCGTGATTGTCGGGCTCACGGTCGCCTCGACGAACAACCGTCTCGTGACGCTCGGCCAGGCGGTGGACAAGGAGTGGGCGGAGGTGGAGAACCAGTACCAGCGCCGGGCGGACCTCGTTCCGAACCTCGTGGCGACGGTCCAGGGCGCCGCCACGTTCGAGAAGGAGACCCTCACGGCGGTCACCAACGCGCGCGCCTCCGTGGGCCGCGCGACGATCACGCCGGGAAGGGCTCCGGCGGACCCGGAGGAGCTGGCCCGCTTCCAGGCGGCGCAGGACCAGCTCGGCGCCGCGCTGCAGCGCCTTCTGGTGGTCTCCGAGCGCTATCCGGAGCTGAAGGCCAACGCGAACTTCCGCGACCTGCAGGCGCAGCTGGAAGGGACGGAGAACCGCATCACCGTCGCGCGCGGGCGCTTCAACGAGGCGGCGCAGGGGTACAACACGGCGGTGCTGAAGGTCCCGACGAACTTCGTGGCGCGGCTGCTCGGTTTCAAGGAGAAGCCCTACTTCAAGGCGGTCGCCGGATCCGAGCAGGCGCCGACGGTTCAGTTCGACTTCGGACGGCCCGCGCCGACCGCGGCTCCGGCGCGGTAGCCGCCGGCCGGAAGGCGTTGAGGCGTCAGGCGTGAGGCGTGCTCTCAGCCGCCGCGCGCGGCAGGGTCGTCGGCTGGCGGCCGTCGGGTCGGTCCTGGGAGCCGCCCTGGCGGCGGTCCTGCTCGCCGACCGCTACGACGAGCAGATTCCCGAGAAGCCGGCGATGTTCGTCACGGACCGCGCCGGCGTGCTCGGCCCGGGCGAGGCCGAGGCATTGAATGAGAAGCTCGTCCAGTTCGAGCGCGACACCTCCAGCCAGATCCTCGTCTGGGTCGACCGCCGGATCCCCGAAGGCTTCACGCTCGAGGACTTCACCGTCCGAGCGGCGCAGAAGTGGGGCGCCGGCCAGAAAGAGACCGACAACGGAGCGATCCTGTTCGTCTTCACCGAGGACCGCAAGCTCCGGATCGAGGTGGGCTACGGCCTCGAGGGCGCCATCCCCGACGTCACGGCGAAACGGATCATCGACGGCGAGATCGTGCCGCGCTTTCGGGAGCAGGACTTCCGCGGCGGCGTCGAAGCGGGGACGGTGGCTCTGATGGCCGCCGGCCGCGGCGAGTACAAGGGCAGCGGGCACACGCGCGCCGAGGAAAGGAGGCGCGGCGGCGAGCGGCTCTCGGCGTGCCTCCCGTGGATCCTGATCTTCGGGGTCTTCTTCGTTCTTCCCTGGCTGATGCGCCGCAGCCGGGGCTTCCGGACTTTCAGCGGGACCGGCTGGCGGTCGGGGGGCGGCTTCCCGATCATCTTCGGCGGCGGAGGGGGCGGCGGCTGGTCCGGAGGGGGCGGGGGCTCCTTCGGGGGCTTTTCCGGCGGCGGCGGGTCATTCGGCGGCGGCGGCGCCTCGGGGAGCTGGTAGCCATGGCGCGGTTCTTGTCGCGGTCCGACTCCGACCGGATCGTCGCCGCCATCGCCCAGGCGGAGAAGAAGACTTCCGGAGAGATCCGCGTCCACGTCACGCGCCGCAAGCCCGAGAACCTCGAGGAGCGGGCGATCCGGCGTTTCCATCTGCTCGGCATGGCCGCGACGAAGCAACGCAATGGAGTTCTCCTCTACATCGCTCCGCGGGCACGCCGGTTCGAGATCCTCGGCGACGTCGCGATCCACGACAAGTGCGGAGGGGAGTTCTGGAAGGAGGTCGCCGCCGCCATCGAGGCGCGCTTTCGAAAGGGGGAGTTCCTCGAGGGCGTGCTCGAGGGGATCGAGCGGGTGGGAGCGGCCCTGGCGCGCCACTTCCCGAGGCAACGCGACGACCGCGATGAGCTGTCCAACAAGGTGACGGAAGACTGAGGCGAGAGGTCTCCGCCGACGCCGCTGCTTGACTTCACCTCCCGAATCGCTATGATTCGCGGTTCTGTCCTGGGAGGGACTATGTACGCCATCCTCCGTGCGGGGGGTAAACAGGTGAAGGTCGCGCCCGGCGACGTCGTCCGGCTCGAGCGGACGGCCGGCCAGAAGGCCGCCAAGGGCGACCGGCTCGAGCTTTCCGACGTGGTTCTCGTCTCGGGCGAGAAGGGCATTCGGGCCGGCGGCAGGGCCGCCGGAGACGTCAAGGTCGTGGCGACCGTCCTCGGCGCGGTCCGAGGCCGCAAGGTGCTCGTTTTCAAGAAGAAACGCACGAAGCAGTACCGCCGCACGAAGGGGCACCGGCAGAACCTCGTGGAGGTTCGGATCGACGGGATCGAAGGGTAGGCAACGGCCATGGCACACAAGAAAGGGCAGGGCTCCTCGCGCAACGGCCGCGACTCGAACGCGCAGCGGCTCGGTGTCAAGCGCTTCTCGGGCCAGACGGTCCACGGCGGCTCGATCCTGGTGCGTCAGCGGGGAACCAAATTCTTCCCGGGCGAGAACGTCGGGCGTGGCAAGGACGACACCCTCTTCGCGAAGGTGACGGGTGTGGTCCGCTTCCACGATCGCGGCCGCATGGGCCGCACGATCTCGATCGAGCCTCTCCCGACGTAAGACTAAGACGGTTGACGGTAGACGGTAGACGGAAGACGAGTCCTTCACTACTTCGTCTCCCGTCTCCCGTCTCCCGGCTCCGGTCTGATGTTCATCGACAGCGCGGAGATCCGCGTCAAGGGGGGCGACGGAGGAAACGGCTGCGTCGCCTTCCGGCGGGAGAAGTTCGTTGCGCGGGGAGGGCCTTCGGGAGGGGATGGAGGCAACGGCGGCTCGGTCTGGGCGTTCACGGACCCTTCCTTCAACACCCTCTACCATCTCCGGCACCAGAACTTCTATCGGGCCGGCCGGGGAGCCCACGGCCAGGGCTCCAATCGCCACGGCGCCTCGGGCGAGGACGTCCTCGTCCGGTTCCCGCCGGGCTCGGTGATCACCGACGCCGACTCGGGCGAGGTCCTCGCCGACCTCGTGCGGCCGGGCGAGCGGGTGCTGCTCGCCCCGGGCGGAAACGGGGGGTGGGGAAACCAGCACTTCGCGACCCCGACGCGCCAGGCCCCTCGCTTCGCCCGCAAGGGGCAAGCCGGGGTCGAGCGGCGGCTCTCAATCGAGCTGAAACTGCTGGCCGACGTCGCGATCGTGGGCTTCCCCAACGCCGGCAAGTCCACGCTCATCTCGGCGATCTCCGCCGCGAAACCGAAGATCGCCGACTATCCGTTCACGACACTCGTGCCGCACCTCGGGGTCGTCGCGGGCGACGGGCATCGGACGCTGGTCGTCGCCGACATTCCGGGTCTGATCGAGGGGGCCCACCGCGGGGCGGGTCTGGGCCTGCGCTTCCTCAAGCACGTGGAGCGGTGCCGCGTCCTGTGCCACCTCGTGGACGCCTCCGCCTCCGGCGACGCCGAGAGAGACGTCTCGGTCCTGGAAGCGGAGCTCGCCGCGTTCTCCCCGGAGGTCGCGGCGCGCCCGCGCGTGCTCGTCGCCTCCAAGTGCGATGCGGTATCGGACGCGGCGCGCCTCGCTTCGATCCGCGACGCGGCGGCGCGGCGGGGGTTTGCCTACTTCGAGATCTCCGCGGTCGCGCACACGGGCTTGAAGGCGCTGGTGAACCACCTGTTTCAGGCGGTCGGGCAGCCGGCCGATTTCGTGAACCGTGAACCGTGAACCGGGAACCGAAAACCGTAAACCGAAAACCGTAAACCGACGCAGCATCAGTCGGGCTCCGGTTCACGGTTCACGGTTCCCGGTTCCCGGTTCCCGGTTCACCACTCGCGCCCTCGCGCCTCATCCGTTACTCTTCCGCAAATGCGCATCGGCGTCTTCGGCGGCACCTTCGATCCCGTTCACTTCGGGCACCTGCGCACGGTCGAGGCCGCAGCCGCCCGGTTCGCTCTTTCCCGCATGGTTTTCGTGCCGGCGCGCGTTTCCCCTCACAAGGAGGCCTCCGCCACCGACCCGCGCCATCGCGTCGCGATGCTCGCCCTGGCTCTGGCCGGCCGCCCGGACTGGAGCCTTTCGCTCGCCGAGCTCGACCGGCCTCCCCCCTCCTACACGGTGGACACCTTGCGGACGCTTGCCTCCGAGAGCCCTTCGGACGAGCTCTGGCTCCTGATGGGCACGGACACGCTCGCGGTCTTCGACCGGTGGAAGGACCCCGAGGAAATCGTGCGCCTCGCTCGGGTAGCCGCTTTCCTGCGGGAGCCCTTCGCGGGGTCCGAGCTGCGGATTCCGGGCGTGGCGGGACTTTCGAACCGGCTCGAGGTTTTCGACGCCGGTTCGGTTAAAATCTCCGCGACGGACCTCCGGAGCGATCTGGAGCGCGGCGTCGGGGCCGCGGGCCGGGTGCCGGAGCCGGTCGCGGAGTACATCACGAAGCAGAGCCTGTACCGATCCGGGGTGACGCGGCGCTGATGGCCGAGCTCTCCGCCACGGGAAAAGTCCGCGAGGGTCTGACCGCCGCTCTGGATCGCAAGGCCGCCGCGGTCCTCGTCTTCAACCTGACGGAGCTGACGACGATGGCCGACTACTTCGTGCTCTCGACGGCCGGCTCGGACCGGCAGGCGCGCGCCATCGCCGACGCGATCGCCGAGAAGCTCGGGCCCGCGCTCTCGATCGAGGGAATGGAGACGGCCAGCTGGATCCTCATGGACTACGGGGACGTCGTCTTCCACGTCTTCCAGGCAGAGGCGCGGCGCTTCTACGCGCTCGAGCGTCTCTGGGGCGACGCCGAGAATGAAACGGGTCGCTTCGCCTCCTCCTGAGGAGGCCGCGGGCGACGGGGGCGCGGCGCCGGCCGCGACCCAGCGCGCGGTCTCGCTCTCGTCGCTCTTTCGGACGCGGCACCGGGAGCTCGCCCTGGAGATCGCGGCGCTCGAGCGGGCCGTGGACCTGCCATCCACGTTGCTGTTGCAGGGTGAGAGCGGCACCGGGAAGGACCGCCTCGCGCGCGCGATCCACGACGCTTCCGCGCGGCGCGGCCGCCCCTTCGTGCGGATCGACTCGGCCAACCTTCCCGACGACCTCTTCGAGAGCGAGCTCTTCGGACACGAGCGCGGAGCCTTCACCGGGGCCATCGCCTCCAAGGCCGGCCTGCTCGAGGTCGCCTCCGACGGCACGGCCTACCTCGACGAGGTCTCCTCGCTCTCTGCCGCGGCGCAGGCCAAGTTCCTGCGGGTGCTCCAGGAGAAGACGTTCCGGCGCCTGGGAGGTGTGGCGACGCTCCCCTTCCGCGCGAGGCTCGTCGTTTCCTCGCGCCGCGACCTGGCGGCGCTGGTCGCCGAGGGGCGCTTTCGCGACGACTTCTTCTATCGGATCGACGTGGTCTCGGTGAGGCTGCCCCGGCTCGCGGAAAGGCGAGAGGACATCCTGCCGCTCGCCCGCGCCTTCCTCCGGAGGGCCGCGCGCGCGTACCGCCGCCCGGCGCGGCGCTTCTCGAAGCCGGCGGAGGAGGCCCTGCTGCGACACGCCTGGCCTGGCAACGTCCGGGAGCTGCTTCACGTGGTCGAGCGGGCGGTTCTCGCCGCGGGAGAGACGGAGATTTCCGAAGGCGAGCTGCCGGTGGGCGCGTTCGGCTCTCCCGAAGCGTTGCTCGAAACGGCCACCGAGAAGCGGTGGACTCTCAAGCAGCTCACCGACGCCTACATCGAAGAGACGCTGCGACGGGCCGGGGGCAACCGGACGCTCGCGGCCCGGCGGCTCGGCGTTTCTCGCAAGTCGCTCTGGGAGCGCGGCAAACGGCGCCGGGCGCCCGAGTAGGGCCGCCGGCTTCGAAGGCGCAAAACTCTCCCGGTCCCGGAGATTCTCGGGTATCATCTGCCGTTCAAAATCCAACCCTCCGGCCGGCTGGGGGGTGGAAGGAGGAGAACCGACCTCATGACCAGCACGAGCACCGCACGGGCGCCAAAACTCTCGAAGAAGGAGCTCGAGAAGTACAGGCGTCTCCTGGAAGAGAAGAAGAGCAATCTCTCGGAGGATCTGGCCAAGGCGCGCGACGCCGAGGAGGAGACGACGGAGGAGGCGACACAGGACATCGCCGACAAGGCCGTCTCTTCCTACACGCGGGAGTTTCTCTACTCCCTCTCCGACAGCGACCGTACGACGCTGCTTCAGATCGACGAGGCGCTGGCGCGCATCGACGAGGGGAGCTACGGCCTCTGCGTCAACTGCGGCACGCCCATGGCGGAGAAGCGCCTGATGGCCGTGCCCTGGACGCCCCACTGCATCGACTGCCAGGAGCTCTCGGAGAAGGGCCTGCTCGAGAGCTGACCATCCCGCCTCGCGTTTTTCGGGAAAGGCCCGGCCCGCCCGGGCCTTTCCTCTTTCGGAGCGATTAGACTCCGCCCGTGCCCAAGAAGGCCTTCTCCGGGATCGCGCTCGCCTTCGAGGACGCGCCCGCCGTCGTCCTGGTGTCCGGCCCTCTGGATTTCTTCGTCGAGGAAGCGGCGTCGAAGGTCGCCGAAGGGCTCGCGAAGGGAGGAGCGGAGCGGATCCGCTTCGACGACGACGCGTCCCCCGAATCGATCTCGGACGCCCTGCTCAACCGCTCGCTCTTCTCGCCGCGCCGCGTGGTCGAGCTCGACGTGTCGCGGCTGCTCGGCACGGAGGCGCCCGGCGCGCTGCTCGACGCGGCGGTAGAGGCTTGGGAGAAGGAGAGCCCGGCCGGGCGCCGCGAGGCCTTCCGCAAGGCGCGGGCGCTGCTTTCGGCGCTCCACCTCGAGCGGGGCGCGGACCCGGCGGCCACTGCCGACCAGGTGAGCCGGAAGGTCAAGCGCGCACAGAGCGCTCCCCTCCTGGCCGAGCTGTTGCGCGAGCTTCCCGAGCAGAAGGGAGCGCCCGACCTTTTCGTGCCGGCGCTCCGGACGGTCCTCGAGCGGGGCAACGACGGCGTCGTCGCGCTGCTGACGGCGACGGCGCCACCCAAAGACGCCGCGCTTTTCGGTGAGATCGCGCAGAAGGGACTCGTCCTCGAGGTCAACGTCGGAAAGAAGGAGAGCCCCGAAGCCCTGGCGCGCTACGCCGGCGCCCGCGCCCGGGAGCGCGAGGTGGCGCTCGAAGCCGACGCGATCGCCCGGCTGCGTTTCCAGACCGACGACCGGCCCGAGCTCTTCGCCGCGGAGCTGTCGAAGCTGCTCGAATGGGCGGGCAAGGGGGGGCGCGTGCGCGCCGACGACGTTCGCGCCAACGTGGAGGACGAGGCCTCCGAGAGCCTCTACCTCCTGTACGACGCGATCGGCCGGCGCGACGCCGGCGAGGCGCTGGCGCGGCTGGAACGGCTGTTCTCGGGGCGGACCGTCCGGATGGGCAAGGAGGAGATCGACACCGATGAGTACTGGCCGACGAGGTTCCTGGGGTTCCTGACTGGCGAGCTCCGGCGCATGCTCCTGATTCGGTTCCTCCTGAACGATCCGGCTGCGGGCTACGACGCCGGCATGTCCCCGGCGGCGTTCGAGGAGCGCGTGCTGCCGCGTCTGCTGGAGGCCCGAGGGCGGTCGGGCAAGCCGCTGGTGCAGGGCAAGCCTTACGGCATCTACAAGCTGGCGGCGCGCTCGGCGCGCTTTCGCACGGAGGAGCTCGCCCGCGCCCTGGCGCGGTCGGCCGAGCTCGACGTCGGGCTCAAGACCTCGACACCCCCGCTGGAAGCCCTCTCCGCATACGTGGGCCAGCTCGTCGCCGGGGACTGAGGGTCCTCCCTCAAAGCGGGAGGCGGCCGGCGCTCTCGCGCGGGCCGCCCGGTTTCGGGAGGGAACCGATCTCTAACTTACTATACGTGGCAAGTTGGTGAATCGTTTCACGGTCGGTCCGGTCCGCCGGCCAGATCGCCGGGGCCCCCCGGCCGCCGGGACGCCGCCTTGAAGAGGCGTGGCGGAACTGCTCTGATCGACTGAGACCATGACGATGGAAAAGCTCGACCGCCGCGACGCGCGCTTCCTTGCCGCCTGCCTGCTGACGATCGCCGCCGGAGCGGCGATCACAGCGGCCCTCTTCCGTCGCGCCTTCCCGGAAGCCGCGATCGAGTTTCGCGTGAACCGGTCGCAGGCGCGGTCGGTCGGAGAGAGGTTCCTCGCGGATCGGGGACGCCGGGTTCCGGGCTCCCGGTTCGCGGGGCGCTTCGAGGTCGAGGACTTGCCCAAGGTCTACCTCGAGCGCGAGCTCGGGCTCGAGAAGGCGAGCCACCTCTACGGGTCGACGGCCAAGGTCTGGCGCTGGCAGATGCGCTGGTTCCGTTCGGGCGTCAAGGAGGAGGAACGCGTCACGGTCACGCCGCTCGGCGAGCTCGTCTCCTTCGAGCTCGTGCGGCGCGACGAGGAGCCCGGCCCCCGCCCCGCGGAGGCGGAGGCGCGGGCCCTGGCCTCAGCCTTCCTCGCCTCGCGGGGGCTGCCGGAGAGCGCGCGGATACGCATCGAAGCGACCCCCCTCTCCCGCCCGAACCGGACCGATTGGACCTTCGTCGACGAGAAGGCCGGCCTCCAGATGGGCGAAGCGACCGTCCGGTACGCCACGACGGTCTCGGGGGGTGAGGTCTCCGGGTTCCGCGAGTTCGTGCACGTGCCGGAGGCGTGGCAGCGCGATTACAGGAGGTTGCGCTCGAAAAACGAGACGGCCGGCGCGGTCGCGACCCTCGGGTTCTTCGTGACGCTGCTCGCGATGGTCGTCGTCCTGGTGCGCAAGATCGTGCATCGGGACGTGCGCTGGAAGCTGGTGGCGGCCTTCGGCATCGTGGCCTTCGTCCTGACACTGCTTTCGACTTTGAACGCGATTCCGCTCACCCTCTTCGAGTACGACACGGCGAGCTCCCTCTCGAGCCACCTGACCGAGCAGATCCTCTTCGGCCTGCTCGGCGCCATCGCCGTGGGAGCCGGGATCGCCTTCGTGGTCGCGGCGGCGGAGCCCGTCTACCGGGAGCGTTTCGGCGGCCAGCTCTCTCTGTCCGGGCTCTTCTCCACGCGCGGCCTCGGGACCAAGCGGTTCTTCCGGGGAGTGATCCTCGGCTACGCCCTGGTCGCCTTCTTCTTCGCCTACCAGGCGGTCTTCTACGTCGTCGCGGAGCGCTTCGGGGCCTGGTCCCCCGCGGACATCCCCTACAGCGACATGCTGAACACGGCCGTCCCCTGGGCGACGGTGCTCCTGATCGGCTTCCTGCCGGCCGTCTCCGAGGAAGGGATGAGCCGGATGTTCTCGATCGGACTACTCGACCGGCTGGGCGCGGGCAGGCTGCTGGCGGTCGTCGTGCCGGCGGTCATCTGGGGCTTCGGCCACGCCGCCTACCCCAACCAGCCCTTCTGGATCCGGGGCGCCGAGGTGGGCCTCGTGGGTGTCGTGATCGGCTTCCTGATGCTCCGGTTCGGGGTCTGGCCTCTGCTCGTCTGGCACTTCACCGTGGATGCGATCTACACCGCCCTGCTGATGCTTCGCTCGGGCAACGCGTACTACGTGGCGTCCGGCGCGATCGCGGCGGGAATTCTTCTCCTCCCCCTCGCGATCTCGCTCGCGCTGTACTGGCGGCGCGGGGGGTTCGCGGCGGAGACGGGCCTGACCAACGCGGAAGAGGGCTCGGCCCCCGAGCCCCACGCCCCGCCGGCCCCGCCCGAGCCGGTCGTCCCGGTCCGGGCGCTGCCGGCCCGCGCGCGCCGGTGGGGACTCGTCGTGGCGGCGGCGCTTTCCGCGACGTTCCTTCTCCCGGCCGCGCCCGCTTCGGACATCGCGAAGGACAACACGGGACGGGAGCGGGCCCTGCGGCTCGCGCTGGCGTTCCTCAAGGCCAACGGCATTGCCCCGGAGGCGTATCGAAGGACCGTCTACCCCGGCACCGGCTTCGCCGAGGCGGAAGACGTTCGCGCGGAGAAGCCGGAGGAAAGCGGCCGGATCCCCGGCTTCTCGAGTGGGGCGGCTCGCTACGTCCTGTCGCAGGGAGGGGTGGCGGCCTTCGAGCGCCTCGCGAGCCGCCAGCTTCCCGTCGCGCTGTGGGTGACGCGGTTCTTCCAGCCGGAGAAGAAGGAGGAGTGGAAGGTGCTCGTTGACGCCCGGCGCGCGCGGGTGGTCGGGTTCGTCCACCCCATTGAGGAAGCCGCGCCGGGCGGCCCGCCTCCCGACCCGCAGGGCGCGGGGCGGCGGGCCCTCCGGGCCGCCGAGGCCCTCGGCTACCCGGCCGCGGAGTACGCGGTCGCCGATGTCGGCACGGAGGACCGGCCGAAGAGACGCGACACGACGGTGGTCCTGGAGGCGCGCCCGGACGGCGTCGGGGAGGCGCGGCCGCGCCTGACCGCGGTTTTCCAGGGGTCGCGCCTCGCCGCCTTGCTTCCGAGCGTGCGCGTGCCCGAAAGCTTCCTGCGCGACTACCGCCGGCGCTCGGCGCTCGACTGGATCGTGCTGGCGGTCAAGGTGATCGCGATCGGCGCCCTCGTCGGTCTCGCGGTGATCCTCTTCCTGCGCCTCGTGCGAGGCCCCGGCTTCCGCTGGCGCGGCCTCCGGGCTCCGCTGCTGCTCGTCGCCGTGATCGGTGCCGCGGCGACCGCCAACAGCATCCCGGCGACCTTTCGCTTCTACTCGACGGAGCAGCCGATGAAGCTCTTTCTCGTCGGCGTCGCCGTGTCGCTCCTGATCGCCTGGCTCGGCGGCCTGCTCACGGCCTCGGTCGGCTTCGTTCTCTTCTCCGGCGCGCGCCCCGGCTGGCTGCGGGCCCTCCGGCGCGCGGGGACGCTGCGAGACGCCTTCCTCCGGGCGGCCGTGGCCGCCGCGGGGCTCGCCGGCCTGTCGCATCTCTCGGCGCTCGCGGCGACCCGGTTCCCCGCTCTCTTCGATCCGGACCCCTCGCTGCCGGGTTGGCTCGCGACCGCCTTGCCTTCGCTGGCCGCGTTCTTTACCGTCGCCCGGGGGACGTTCCTCGTCGCCGCGGTCGCGGCCGTGGCGGCCCTGGCCGTCCGCCAGGACTTCTTCCGCAAGCCGCTCGGAGCCTCCCTCGGAGCGGGGGCGCTGCTGGCCGCCGCGCTGCCATCGGGGCTCTCCGCGCCGGGCGAGTTTGCGGCCTCCTACCTGCCCGAGCTCGCCGCCCTCGCGTGGCTCGGCTTCTGCGCGATGTTCCTGCTCGCCGATCACGCCGCGGCATGGGTCCTCTTCGGAGCCTTCGCCTTCGGCGGGCCGCTGGTGGCGAACCTCTTCGCGCAGGACGCGGCAGAGGGCCGCGCCGTCGGGTACGGCGTGCTGGCTCTCCTCGTCGTCGCGGCCGTGGCGCTCCTGGCGGGCCGGAGGGACCGGGCACCGGCCCCGGAAGCCTCGCCGGAGGCGGCTCCACTTCCGCCGTTGGTCTGAGGCCGTGATTTCCTTCGCGCTGCTCGAGCTCGCCCTGGCCGCTGCCGGCACGGTTTCGGCCGCGGCCGTCGACGGCGCGGCGCTGCGCGCCGAGGTCCGCGCCTGGCGCGCCGCGCACGAGATCCCGATCGTGCGGGAGCTCGCGGAGCTGCTCGCGATCCCGAACCTCGCCTCCGACCGGGTCAACATCGAGCGCAACGCCTCCGCGATCGCGCGAGCCTTCCAGAGACGCGGCGTCTCGGCCCGGCTGCTCCGGGTCGAAGACGCCCCGCCCGTCGTCTACGGCGAGCTGCCGGCTCCGGGCGCGCGGCGCACGGTCCTCTTCTACGCCCACTACGACGGGCAGCCGGTGCGGCCGGCGGATTGGGCCGGCGAGCCGTGGAAGCCGGTCCTGCGTGACCGCCCTCTGCGGGAGGGGGGGCGCGAGATTCCGTGGGAGGGACTGGAGGCGCCTCTTCCTCCCGAGGGGCGCCTCTACGCCCGCTCCGCGAGCGACGACAAGGCGCCGATCGCGGGGCTGCTCGCGGCGCTCGACGCGCTCGAGGCTGCGGGGCGCCGCCCCTCGGTCAACCTGAAGT
>JBOGJK010000612.1:0-4049 GCA_050745345.1 Thermoanaerobaculia bacterium | reverse complement strand
GCCGTGCCGTTCTGATTGCCCGTCGCGCCGACCGTCAGCACGAAGTTGCCGATCCGCGGCGCGACGCCGAGCTTTTGGGCCGCAGTCTGGAGGCTCGTCGGCAGCGTGGCGTTGGAGGAGGCGGTCGAGAACGCGGTCAGGATCACCTCGCGGCAGCGGAAGAACCACTCGTTCGGCGACACGCGGGCGAGCCCCTTCAAGACGCTGGAATAGACCACGAACATCTGGATCGCCAGGCCCCCCACGACGATCCCGACGTAGCCGCCGAGGCGCGGCACCACGGAGAAGCCGGTGCGGGCCGTCAGGGAAAAGAGGAGCGCGGCGACGCCGAAGGGAGCGAGCCCCATGGCCCAGTCGACGATCTTCATCGAGACCCGCTGGACCCCCTCCAGCACTTCGATCAGCCCCTCCTTCTGCCGGCGGATCTGGGCGAGCGCCACGCCGAAGAAGACGGCGAAGACCATCAGGGAGAGCATCTCCCCGTTCAAGGCCTCCACCGCGGCCGCCAGCGGATTGCGCGGGATCAGGGAGAGGAGCGCGTCGGTCCAGGGGACCGCCTTCCTCGCGCTCTCGATCGCGTTCTGAGACTGCGTCGCGAAGGCACCCGCGAGCTCCGCGCGCACCGCGGGATCCAGCCCCTCTCCCGGCCGGAAGAGGTTGACCAGGCCGACCCCGATCGCCACCGAGATCCCGCTCGCAAAGAGCGTATAGACGAGCGTCTTCGCCCCGACCCGCCCGAGCTTCTTCACGTCGCCCAGCTCCAGGACCCCCAGCACGAGCGACGAGAAGACGAGCGGGACGACGATCATGAAGATCAGCCTCAGGAAGATCTGCCCGATCGGGTAGGCGACGTTTCGGACCAGGGCGTCGACCCACGGCGCCCCCGGGGCGACCGCGTGGACCGTCAGCCCCAGGACGATGCCGAGGACCAGACCGAAGAGGATCCTCGTGTGGCGCGGCAGCCGGCGCCGGCCCCTCCCGCCAGCCGCGTTCTCTCTCATCTCGCTCATGCAGGTGCGTGAACTCTAGCAGCCCGCACGAAAGACGAGCTCGGCCGCCGCGCGCGGCACATGGGCTATCCGGTCGTCGAAGCTCCTGATCTCATAAAGAACGTCTGAAGGCGCGCCCACCGAGCTTTCCGCCGTCGCGATGCCCGCAATCCGAGGTGAAGCCCGTGCCCTTGCAACCGCCGAGCCGGAGTGGTATGGACAGCCCGGATCCCGTTGGCACGGAGACATGGAAGACTTCTGGGAGGAACAGTCTCCACGGTGCGCAGGATCGCGGGAGTAGCCATGCCGCTCCGTAGTCCGCGTCCCTCTCTCCGAGCCAGAGGAGTGGCTCATGCTCCGACCCGCGTCTCGAGGAATCGAGCCCGACATGCGGGCCCCCTCTGGGCCGCCCTGAGCCTACTGGTGGCCGCTTCCGGCCGCGGCCAGAACATCACGGAATATCCGGTTCCGACTCCCTCCAGCCAGCTTCGGGGAATCACCAAAGGGCCGGACGGAAACGTCTGGTTTACCGAACAGCTCGGCAAGAAGATCGGCCGAATCACGCCGCAGGGTGTGATCACCGAGTTCGCCATCCCGGAAGCCCCGGGACAGCCGACCTCCCCCAATGCGATCACCTTGGGGCCCGACGGCAACGTCTGGTTCGCCGATTTTCGCTCGGTGGGCCGAATCACGCCGTCGGGCACCATCACGCGCTTCTTCAACCTTCCTTCGCTCTCCCTGACAGGCCAAGGCATCACGGGCGGGCCCGACGGCAATGTCTGGTTCACTCTGTCCGCGAGCGACCATCCACGGATCGGCCAGATCAAACCCAACGGGGACATCGTGGAGTTTCCCGTCCTCGGCGCGACCGGGCTCCAGGACATCACGTCCGGGCCCGACGGAAACCTCTGGTTCACCGATTCCCTAGGCAAACAGATCGGGCGGATGACGACGGCCGGGTCGGTCACGCTCTTCCCGACGCCCGTCGAAGTCACCGGACCCCAGGGGATCGCGCCCGGCCCCGACGGCAATCTCTGGTTCACCAGCGCGTTCCACCTCGGCCGCATCACGACGGCGGGCGTCTTCACCATTTTCCCCGATCCCGGCGGCGATGCCCCGCGCGGAATCACTGCCGGACCGGACGGAAACATGTGGTACGTGGAGACCTCCGGGAACAACATCGGCCGCATCACCACAAACGGCGTGATGACGGAGTTCCGTCCTCCGACGGTGACCTCCGGACCCTTTGACATCGCCCCCGGCTCGGATGGCGCCTTGTGGTTCACCGAATCGGGGGGAAACAAGATCGGCCGGATCGCGCCGGCGAGCCTCTATACCCTGACGCCCTGCCGTGTCCTCGACACGCGCGGCGCGCCCGGCCCGTTGGGCGGCCCGGCGCTCGAGGCGGGAAAGACGCGGAACTTCGTCCTGGTCGGCCGCTGCGGGATTCCTGAGTCGGTCAGTGCGGTCGCGCTCAACGTGACGGTGACTCAACCGACCGCCGCGGGCGACCTGCGTCTCTTCCCCGCCGGAGCTTTCCTGCCGCTCGTCTCCACCATCAACTACCGCGCCGGCCAGACCCGGGCGAACAACGCAGTCGTCGGTCTGGGCGGGTCCGGGGACCTGGGGGTCAGATGCGACCAGGCCTCTGGAAGCGTGCACATGATCGTGGACGTGAACGGTTACTTCCGGTGAGCTGACGCCGCGTTGTGAAGCTCGTTGCCGGTGACCCTTTCGCTCCTCGATCCTCGGGGCGGACACTGGTGACCAAGGGTGCGACTGGGCGCTCCGCGAGGGGGAGCAATCGCGGCGAGACATACGGCCTGGAATCGGCACGCGTCGGAACCCCGTGAGCTCCCGCCGATTCCTCATCGCCGTCGTGATCGCCGCCATCGGCGGCGCGTACTACTACTGCAACACGCAGGTCAACCCGGTCACCGGCGAAAAGCAGCACGTGGTGCTGTCGCCGCAGGACGAGGTGGCGCTCGGGCTTCAGGCCGCGCCCCAGATGGCCCGGGAGTTCGGCGGCCTCCATCCCGACCGCGAGGCCCGGGAGTACGTCCGGAGAGTCGGGCAGAAGGTCGTGGCCGGCAGCGGCGCGAAGAACGCTCCCTACCCTTTCGACTTCCATCTGCTGGCCGACACCCGGACGGTCAACGCGCTCGCGTTGCCGGGCGGCCAGATCTTTCTGACGGCAGAACTCTTCACGCGCCTCGAGAGCGAGGCGCAGCTCGCGGGCGTGCTCGGGCACGAGGTCGGGCACGTCGTCCACCGCCACTCGGCCGAGCACCTGGCCAAGCAGCAGTTCACGCAGATCCTGGTGGGCGCGGCGGCCGTGGCAGGCTCGGACGACACGTCGGGAGGCCAGCAGGCCGCGGCGATCGTCGCGCTGGTCGGCGACGTCGTCAACCTGCGTTTCTCGCGCAACGACGAGCTCGAGGCGGACCACGCCGGCGTGGCCTATCTGGCCGAGGCCCGGTTCGACCCGCGGGCCCTGGCCGGCGTCATGGAGGTCTTGAAGAAGGCGAGCGGCGGAGCCCCGGGGCAGCCGGAGTTTCTCTCGACCCATCCGGATCCGGGCAATCGCTCGGCGAGGATCCAGGCCGAGATCGCGCGCCTCTACCCGGACGGCGTGCCTTCGAACCTCGGCGAAGGGGACGCGCACGCGTTCGCCGCAATCCGGGGACGGGTGGCGGGCGGCGCCGGGGAGACCCCCCAGGGGCACGGGGGCGGTCACCACCCCGATTCTCAAGAAAACTGAAAAGTCGCCGCCCGCGGGGCGATCGAGCATAGCTTCCGGCCAGATTCCCAGCCAGCGATGCGCGCACGCCTCCTCATCGTGGTCTGCCTTCTCGCGGCGGCAACGGCGGCCGCCGACCAGACCGTCACCGTGGGCCCGGGGATGGTGTTCACCCAATCGGAGGTGACGGTCGCGCCGGGCGATACGGTTACCTGGGTGTGGGCTCCCCTCTCTCTGCCGCACTCCACAACGAGTGATTCCCAGGTCGGCCCCGAAGTCTGGAATTCGGGGATTGCGACCGCCGGCTCCTTTCTCCATAC
>JBOGJK010000611.1:0-4036 GCA_050745345.1 Thermoanaerobaculia bacterium | reverse complement strand
CGATAACGTACTGGAAACTCGAAACTTCCTGGATCTCCCGGGCGGCGTTGATGAGGCGCTTTCGGATCGCCTCGGGTCCGTCCAACCCACGGGCGGTCAGGCGACGCGAAAGCTCTTCGGGCGAAGAGGGGACGATGAAGATGGCCACGGCCTCCGGGTAGACCCGCCGGATGTCGCGCGCCCCCTGGACGTCGATGTCGAGGACCACGTCTTCCCCGGTCGCCAGCCGCGGCAGCACCTCGGCCTTGGAGGTGCCGTAGATGTTGTCGTGCACCTCGTTGTGCTCCAGAAACTCGTCGCGCTGCACCATCCGCTGAAACTCCTCCACCGAGACGAAGTGGTACTCGCGGCCGTTTCTCTCTCCGGCCCGCATCGGGCGGGTCGTATGGGACACGGAGAAGTGCAGAGGCGCGCCGGGAGGATCCGCCAGGAGCCGCCGGATCAGTGTCGTCTTGCCCCCGCCCGAGGGAGACGACACGATGAAGAGGTCTCCCCGCGACGGCGTCATTCGAGGTTCTGGACCTGTTCGCGGATCTTCTCCGTCTCGGCCTTCATGTCGAGGACTTCCCGCGCAAGCTGAAGGTCCCTCGCCTTGGAGCCCAGCGTATTGATCTCGCGCAGGATCTCCTGGGAGAGGAAATCGAGCTTCTTTCCGACGGGGCCGGCGGCCCTGTCCAGCAGATCCTGGAACTGCGCAAGGTGTCCGGTCAGCCGCTGGAGCTCCTCCGCCACGTCGGACCGCTCGGCCGCGAGCGCCGCCTCCTGCTCCAGGCGTCCCGGGTCGACCGGCAGATCGGGAAAGAGGGCGCGCATCCGCTCCTTGAGCGTCGCCGCGATCGACCGTACGATCTCGTCGCGCCGCGCCGCGAGCGGCTCGAGCTTTCGTTCCAGAAAGGCGATCCGCCGGGCGAGCTCCCCGGCGATCCGCCCTCCCTCCTCTTCCCGCATCGCCACGACCGCCCCCGCGACCTGCTCGGCCAGCCTCTCTACGGCCGCGACCTCCTCGGGCGCGTACGCCTCCGGCGGCGCGTCCACGGAAAAGAGCTGGGGGATCGCCACCAGGTCCCGTGCTTCGAGCTCCCCCTTGACCGGATACTTGCGCGAGAGCTCCGCGAGGCGCGAGAGCAGGGACTCGAGCAGCCGCTCGTCCACGGCGATCCGGGGGCCGCCGGAGCCCATGCGCGTCAGCCGCAGCGTCAGCTCGACCTTCCCCCGCGAGAGGTGCCGCGCGAACACCTGCCGCAGCGCCGGCTCCAGCGCCGCCTCGGCGTCGCGCAGCCGCACCGTCAGGTCGAGAAAGCGGTGGTTGACGCTGCGGGCGGTCAGCTCCGCGGACCACTCCGAGCCGACCGGCCCCCGGGCCCGCGCGAAGCCGGTCATGCTGCGGACGGTCATGGAGCGGCGGCGCCCGACGCCACTCCCGACGCGTCCAGCTCGGAGAAGAACTGCATGTCGTGCAGCCTTCGGTAGAGCCCGTTGCGAGTCAAGAGCTGGGCGTGGGTTCCGGTCTCGACGACGCGGCCTCGCTCCAGAACCACGATCCGGTCCGATCGCCGCACGGTCGAAAGGCGGTGGGCGATCACCAGCGTCGTCCGGCCCGCCATCAGGTTGGCGACCGCGCGCGCCACCAGGGTCTCCGACTCCAGGTCGAGCTGCGACGTCGCCTCGTCCAGGATCAGGATCGGCGCGTCCTTGTAGAGAGCGCGCGCGATCGCCAGACGCTGTTTCTGACCTCCCGAGAGGCGGCCCGCGCCCTCCCCCACGCGTGCGTCGAACCCTCCGGGGAGCCGCTCCAAGAACTCGTCGGCGCAGGCGGCCTTCGCGGCGGCCCGCACCTTCTCCTCCGGGGCGGCCGGTTCGCCGTAGGCGATGTTCTCCCGCGCGGTCGAATCGAAAAGGATCGTCTCCTGCGTCACCAGGCCGATCTGGCGGCGCAGCGACGCCAGGGTGGCCTCGCGCAGGTCGACTCCGTCGAACGTGATCCGGCCGCTGGTGGGATCGTAGAGGCGCGGCAGGAGGTTGACCAGTGTCGTCTTTCCCGCGCCGGACGGCCCCACGATCGCGACCGTCTCGCCGCGCCGGATCTCCAGGTTCACCTCGGCCAGGACGAGCTCCTCCCCGTACCGGAACGAGACGTTCTCGTAGCGTATGGCCCCGGAGAAGGGGGGCAGGGGCCGGGCGTCCGGCCGCTGCTCCACGTCGTTGCCGGCGTCGATCAGCTCGAAGATCCGCGAGGCCGAGGAAAGGGCCAGCTGCAGGGCGAGATTCGTGCGGGTGACGTCCTTCAACGGCCGGTACATCATCAGGATCGCGGCGAGAAAGGAGATCAGCTCTCCCACCGTCAGGAGCCCCTGCCGGATCTGCCCCGCCGCGTAGACGAAGATTGCCGCGAGCCCGAGGCCCGCGAGCACTTCCATCAGCGGCGAGTTGATCGCCTGCAGCCTCGCGGTCCGCAGGCTGACGCGGAAAAGGCGGTCGTTTGCCGTCCGGAAGCGCTCCGCCTCGAAATCCTCCATGCCGTACGTCTTGATGACGCGATTCCCCCTCAGCGTCTCGGAGACGAGCGATCCCATCTCCCCCATCCGTTCCCGGGAGGACACTGCGGTCCGCCGCAGGCGGCGAGCGTTCTCGACGATCCCGACGAGAACGATCGGCGCGACCACGAAGACGACGAAGGCAAGACGGGCGTTGAGCGAGAAGACGTAGAGGAGCACGAAGAGGATCGTCAGCGCGCCCTGCGCCAGATCGGCCAGCCGGCTGCCGAAGGCGAACTGGATCTGCTCCACATCGGTCAGCAGCCGGCTCATCAGCTCGCCGGTGGAGGCGCGCGTGTAGAAGCGGCTGGACTGGTGGATCAGTTTCACGTAAGCATCGCGGCGCAGGTCGCGAACCATCCCGAGGCCAATGCCGTTCAACTCGAACTCGGAGAAGTAGGAGAGCACGTTCTTGACGAGCAACGCCAGAAGGAGCAGCAGCGGCACGGCGAAGCGCTCGGAGATCCCGGCCGCCGCGGCCGCCGTCACCGCGCGGGCGTAGCCCTCCTCGAGAAGGCGGAGCACCGGGGCCGTCCGCGGCGGGGCGGAGGCCCGCACGCCCGCAAGGGAGGCGGCCGCGCCGGCGCCGAGCGTGTCGTCGATCACCTTGTTGAGCAGGAAGAGGAGGAGCACCGTCGCGACGGACACCACCGCCATCGCGAGCAGAGCGGCCAGAGCCCCGGCCCGGTAACGGGCGAAGTATCGAAGCAGACGCGCCAGCGGCTGACGGGTCTGCCCGCGCCTCACCGCCGGCGCGGGACCGCCGGGATCGCTCATCGCGTCGCCGCCCGGGCCGGTGCCCGTGCGCGCCCTTCCACCGCCTCCAGAACGGACTCGGCGGCCCGCGCGCTCGCCCCCGGAGGCCCGAGCTCGGAGGCGACCCGCTCGAGGCTACGCCGGATCCGCTCCCGCCGCTCGGGCGAGTCCAGCAGCCGCTCGGCCTCTCGCTCGAGTCTCTCCGGCGTCACCTCCTCTTGCAGCAGCTCGGGGACGACCGCTTCCTGCGCCACGATGTTGACCAGCGAGATCCATGGCACCCTCACGAGCAGCCTGCCGATGGCGAGGTTCGTGCGCGAGGTGCGGTAGACGACGACCATCGGCGCACCGCAGAGCGCCGTCTCGAGCGTCGCCGTGCCCGAGGCCACCAGGGCCAGATCGGCCGAAGCCAGCAGCGCGTGCATCCCGGAGGAGACCAGCCGCACGCCCGCCTCGCGCGCGCCCGGATAGAGATCCTCGGAGAGGCCCGGCGCGCGCACCGCGAACGCATCGAGGCCGCGCCGGGCGGCGAGCCGCGCCGCCGCTTCCCGCATCGGCGGCCAGAGGCGCCGGAGCTCTCCCCTCCGGCTGCCCGGCAGCAGGACCAGCCGGGGCCGCGTCTTCTCCGGGAGCGAGGAGGGCGCGGCCAATCCCTCGCGCACGTCGTCGACGATCGGGTGCCCCGTGCAGATCGCGTCCCCTCCCAGGCGGCGGTAGATCTCGGTCTCGAAGGGAAAGAGCGTCAG
>JBOGJK010000610.1:0-2804 GCA_050745345.1 Thermoanaerobaculia bacterium | reverse complement strand
CTCTCTGGACGACCGGAAGCTCGCGGTGTCTCGCCTCGCTTCCTGGACGGGAACTCGGGATATCTGGCTGTACGACCTCTCGCGGGATACCAGCTCGCGCTTCACCTTCGACCCTTCGACCGAGTTGAGCCCCTTCTGGTCGCCCGACGCGAGCCGGATCGTTTTCAGCTCGGACCGAGCGGGCGCTCTTGACCTCTATCAGAGAGTCGCGACCGGCGGTAGTAATGACGAACTGCTTCTGAGCACGAGCGACCCGAAATATCCCAACCACTGGTCTCCCGACGGACGGTACATCGTCTATGAAAGCGTCGATCCGAAGACGAAGATCGACCTCTGGGTGCTGCCGCTGTTCGGGGATCGCAAGCCCATCCTCTACCTGCAGACGGGATCCGACGAATCCCAGGGGCAGATCTCTCCCGACGGCCGCTGGATGCTGTACCAGTCGAACGAGACGGGGAGGTCGGAGATCTACGTTCAGGCTTTTCCGATTTCCGGCGGCAAGTGGCAGATCTCGACCAATGGAGGCGTCTACCCGCGATGGCGAGGAGACGGCAAGGAGATCTTCTACCTCGCCCTGGACCGAAAGATGACGGCGGTCGGCATCAAGCTGGGCCCCACTCCGGACGCGAGTGCTCCCGCCGAGCTTTTCCCGACACAGATCTCACAGCCCTTCGGCGTGAGAAACCCGTACGCCGTCACGGCGGATGGCCAGCGGTTTCTCGTCAACGCCCGTCTCGAAGAAGCCGACTCCTCGCCGATCGCCGTCGTGGTCAACTGGGACGCCGGGTTGAAGAAATAGGTGGCCTTCGCTTCCGGGTCGCGCTGGGAGGGAAGGAAGGCCGACGCGCGGCCGGAGATCCTCCGGCCCTGCGATGGTTTTGAACTGGCGCCAGGATGCCGCTTGGGACCGCCCGAGCTTCCTCGTCAACGCAGCCTTTTCGAGGAGCGCGAGGTAGGCTTGTCGCAGCGAAAGGAGCCGCGATGACATTGGAAGCCGGGACTCGCCTGGGCCCTTACGAGATCCTCTCGCCGCTGGGCGCGGGCGGGATGGGCGAGGTCTACAAGGCTCGGGACACGCGGCTGGGCCGCGAGGTCGCCGTCAAGGTGCTGCCACAGCAGTTGTCGGGCTCTCCCGAATTGCGGCAGCGGCTGGCGGATTTGGCGAAGGTACGGCTTCGAACCGTGAACGCCATCCTGGAGCAGGTCGCGCGCTTCTAGTCAGTTCGCAAGGCGGACCTGCGGCGCGGCGACCGGTTGCGCGTCGAGACCGAGAACTCCATCTACGAAATCTCCGTGCTCGAAGACGCGAGCTACAGCATTTCCGGGGGCTGGTTCGATCGCCAGGGACTCTCTCCGGTCCGCCTCTCGATCGCCGGGTGCACCTGGGGAGGCACCGTGATCGAGAACGACATCGTCGCGGCCTGCGGGCTGCATCTGGAGTTCGGCAACCGGGTCGTGACCAGCCGGATCCGGGAGGTCCATGTCATGCGAGACGGCGTGCCGGAGAGCCGGGGACTCCAGCCGGCCCACAGCTGCGAGCTGTACCTCGCCTGCTACGGGCCTCGGTGGGAAACCGCTTCGGCGGGATGAGACCTGTCCCGGCGGCATTGCCGGGCGCGGCCCGAGAAGGGAAGCGTCTTTCCACCGCACTGACTCTGGCCGTCCTGTCCGAGGGATCCGTCCTCTCCGAATCGCCGGTCACGGTCGTCAAGGCGGCGCGGCTCCTCGACGGTCGCGGGGGCCCGCCGGTCGCGCCGGCGATGGTCCGCATCGAGGGAGACCGCATTGTCGAGGTCGCGAGCCGCATTGCGATACCCGGCGGCGCGCGGGTGATCGACCTCGGCGGGGCCACCCTGCTGCCGGGTCTCATCGACCTGCAGACGCATCTCACGGACACAGTCCGGTGCGGACCAGGGTTCGGTAGTCAAATGGTAAACTAATGGCATGCGAGCAACCATTGACAAGGCAGGACGGGTGGTCATTCCGGCTCCCCTCCGCGAGCGCGCAGGGCTGCGGCCCGGCGCCGAGCTGGAGATCGTCCTCGACGACACGTCGGTGCGGATTTTCCGGCGGGTTCCGGGCCCGCGGCTCGTTCGAGTCGGACGGCGCCTCGTGGCTCGCCCCAGCGTACCGGCTCGCAGCCTGCCGACTCTTGATGTCGCCGCCCTCGTGGAAGAGGAGCGTAACCGGTGGCCCTGGTAACCGGGGTCTTCCTCGACACCAGCATCCTGCTGGCCGGTCTGATCGAGCTGGGTCCAGCCTCACGGCCCGCCCAGGAGTTGATGGCGGCAGTAGCCGGGGGCCGCCTCCGTCGGCCCTGCACGGCGTGGCATTGCTGTCTCGAGTTCTACGCGGTCTCCACCCGGCTACCCGAGGAGTTCCGGCTTTCGACGGCGGACGCTCATCGCCTGATCGAAGAGGAGGTTCTCACCCGGTTTCGCGTGATCCAGTTGCCCGACGCGGCTCGCAAGTCCTTCTTCCAGGCCTTGGCCCAGGAACGCGTGATCGGGGGACGCGTCTACGACGCGCACATCGGCGAGATCGCGCGCAGGGCGGGAAGCAAGATCGTGGTCACGGACAACGTCCGGCACTTCTCCTCCTTGCTCTCGAGGGGTGTGCGTGTCCTCGATTCCGCGACCTTCGCGAATGAGCTCGGGAGGCGCTGAGCCTGCCGACCTAAGCGGCAAGATGGCCTTTCCGGAGCCTCGCAGGCGTCGCTCGTCTCCGCGATCCTGCGCGACAGGTGGTCGCGCGGTGGCCGCGAGATCCTCTACACCGCGTTCGACGGCAAGCTGATGTCCGTC
>JBOGJK010000609.1:0-1762 GCA_050745345.1 Thermoanaerobaculia bacterium | reverse complement strand
GGTGTCGACGTGCTTTCGGCAACCGGAACCGCCATTCGCGGCAACTCGATCTTTTCGAACACCGGCCTCGGGATCGACTTGGCCGAGGACGGTGTGACCCTCAACGACAACTGCGACGCGGACCCGGGGCCGAACGGCTTCCAGAACTTCCCGGTCCTGACCACGGCCATCTCGGGAGGGGGCAGCACGACGATTCTTGGAAAGTTGAACAGCAAGGCATCGACCTCCTACCAGATCGACTTCTACTCCAACGCCGTCTGTGACTCCTCCGGCTACGGCGAGGGGCAGACCTATCTCGGCTCGACCATGGTCACGACGGACGCCAGTTGCAACGCGAGCTTCAACGTCACTTTCCCCGTCGCCGTCGGCCCGCGCGACCGTCTGACCGCCACCGCCACCGATCCCACCGGCAATACTTCGGAGTTTTGCTCCTGTCTCTCGCTGCAGGCCTCGTACTACACCCTCACCCCCTGTCGCGCGGCCGACACTCGAGGTCCCGCCGGCGCCTACGGAGCCCCGGCCCTCGCCGCCGGGGCGAACCGATCCTTCGTCCTGACCGGCAGGTGCGGCATCCCCGCGACCGCCCAGGCCGTCGCCTTCAACTTCACGATCACGCAGCCCTCGGCCGCCGGGGACCTGCGCATCTTCCCCGGCGGCTCCACCCTGCCTCTGGTCTCCACCATGAACTACAGCCCCGGCCAGACGCGGGCCAATAACGCGATCGTCCCGCTCGGCCCCTCCGGCGAAATCACTATCCACGTCGATCAGTCCGCTGGCACCGTCCAGTTCATCATCGACGTCACCGGATACCTCGAGTAGCGCCAGGAGACTGGCGCGGGGTCAGGTAGGCCTCTGAGGGGCAATCGTGCGGATCCTGCATTTCCCTGCCCTGAATGCAGGTTGTACGCGATCGACCCGTTCTCAAGCCTCGCCTTGCTCGGGAGAGACGGGCGGCCTCTCGCCGGCCCCTCGCGGATTCAACCGGTATGAGCTATGGTATGATCATACTCTATGGCCGCCGACCGCGTCACCGTGACCCTGCCGGCAGAAGTCGTCCAGGACATCGACCGGCAGGAGCGCAACCGCAGCCGCTTCGTTCTAGAGGCTGTGCGGCGGGAGCTGAAGCGGCGCAAGCGCGAGCTTCTCCGGCGCTCGCTCGAGAACCCTCATCCCGAGGCGGGTCAGCTCGCCGACGCCGGGCTCGAGGAATGGGGAGGGAGACTCCCTGACGAGAGGGGTTCAGATCTCCTCGACGCTCGTGGTGGGACCCGGGTCCGCTGGGTGCCCGGTCGCGGATGGGTGGGCGCCGGCAAGTGAGGCTCGAGAGGGGCACCGTGGCTCTCATCGCGCTCGATCCGACTGTCGGCCATGAGCAGCGCGGCACGCGCCCCTGCGTCATCGTCAGCGACCCGGACGTCACTTCCGATCAGCACTTTCCGCTCCTTGCCGTGGTCCCGATCAGCGGAACTGCCGGGGAGGGCGGGTTGTACCCGAGGCTCGGGGCAGGCCGAAGCGGGCTGCGGAAGACTTCGTTCGCTCTGGTGGATCAGATCCGGTCCGTAGACAAGCGACGCGTCGATCGCATCTTCGGCCGGTTGTCACGAGAAGAGCTGGAGGCCATCGACACCGGGCTCTTGCTTTTCCTCGGACTCGCCTGAGCGGCGGGAGCGGTTGGTGCGAAAGGAGGGACTCGAACCCTCACGGTTTTACCCACAGGTTCCTGAAACCTGCGCGTCTACCAGTTCCGCCACTTTCGCAGGGA
>JBOGJK010000608.1:0-1605 GCA_050745345.1 Thermoanaerobaculia bacterium | reverse complement strand
CAAGTAGCTCCTCGTCATCGGCAGACTCTCGAAGACTTCCCGTTCGACGATCGTGCCGATGGCGGTGCCCGTAACGTCGAGAATGGGAGGTGTCCCGAGAACCGTCACCTCCTCGCTGAAGGCTGGCGTCAATCGAAACTCCAGCGTGATCTCGCGGTCGATCTGGAGGAGAACTCCGGACTTTACGGCTGTCTTGAAGCCCTCGAGCGCGGCGCGAACGTCGTACTCCCCTGGAGGCAGGTCCGGCATGAGGAAACGCCCGTCGGCGCCGGTTGCGGCCGTCCGCTCCCCCTGCAGGCTCGGGCTGCGCGCGGTCACCCCGACCGCGGGCAGCGGTCTCCCCTCTGCGTCCCGGACCCAGCCCGAGAGGCTGCCGGTCGTCTGGCCGAGCAGAGCAGAAGCGCCCGCCAAAGTGGCCAGACTCAGACAAGACCTCCCGACCCACTTCTTCATGGCCCCTTCCACGGCTTCGACCGATCGGTGAGATTCACTCAGATTACCTTTCCAGGGCGGTCTCCCGCGCCTCCGGCGCCGGGAGGAAATGCTCCATCGCCCAGATCTCCGCTCGGAACCCCCCGGCGGAGAAGGCGATTCTCCGTCCGTCGGGGTGGGCGCGCACTTCGGAGAGACCCTCCATCGCCAGGCCGAGCCTTTCCGACTCGCCGTTCTCCACCGCGATTCGCCAGAGCTCCCTTTTCTCTCCCCGCTCGCGGCTCCACAGCAGAAAACGCCCGTCCGCGGTGAAGCAGAGGCCGTGGGAGAATGCGCCGGAGCCGGCCGCCCGGAAAAGCTCGCGTGACTGGCCTGTCTCGAGCGCGGCGACCTCCAGAACGGACGACTTGCTCGGCGGGTCACTTCGCGCGACCGCCAGGAAGCGCCCGTCCGGCGAAGGCGTGAAGGGGGCGGCGTCCGAGGGGATCTTCCGCTCCTGGCCGGTTCCAAGATCGCGCGCCACGATTCCCGCGTCCATTGCGTAGTAGATCGTCCTCCCGTCGGGAGACCATGCGGACTGCCGAGCGAAGCCCGGCCCGTCGCTCTGCACGACCGGGCTGACGTCGCCCGTCAGTGCGTCGATCCGGTAAAGGCCCCCGCGGCCCCTCTCGTCCCGGCCGTTGGCGAGTATCGAGAGTCCGTCCGGGGACCAGCGGAGCCGCGAGATGAGCGTCATCCGCGGGTAGAGCTCCTCCTGCTTGCCCGTCTCGAGCGACAGGATCGAGAGCGCTGGCAGGTCCTGCCCGCCGGGTGTCCGGTTCGACACGAAGGCGAGGAGTTTTCCGTCGCGCGACCACTCGGGCCAGCGATTGGCGCCCACGAGCCGCCGGCTGGCCTGTGCGGCCGGCGCCGTGACCTTGCCCGTTTCCGGATCGAGCTCGGCGACGTACACGTCCTGCATCGTGGTCTGGAGCCCGTAGAAGTAGGAATCCCCGCTCGCGAAGCGCACGGGCCATGTCTTGCCCATGTCGGCCCGGAGGAGCTCGGGGGCGCCCTGCGGGTTCCCGTCCACGACCGAAAGAACCCAGATCCCGAAGGTTCCGGTGCGGTCGCTCGTGAAGAGGATCCGGTTCCCGTCCGGCGTCCAGATCGGAGAGAAATCGTTGGCCGGAT
>JBOGJK010000607.1:0-2899 GCA_050745345.1 Thermoanaerobaculia bacterium | reverse complement strand
CGCGGCTGCATCACGCAATCGGATCTCCCCCCTTTTTTACCTTGAGCGTTGCATTATTTATACAGCACTCAATAGTACTGATAGAGAATACGTATGTCATCGAAGTTGACTTTGAGTGTGGATGGCCAAGTGGCGGAGCGAGCCAAGCGCTACGCCCGCGAGCACGGTACGTCGGTTTCGCGCATGGTTGAGCAGTACCTCGAGCTCGTTTCTGCCGGATCCCGTGATGTGGAAGCGCCCCCGGTGCTGCGGCGTCTTCGGAGTTCCCTCAGGGGCGCGAAGCCAACGGAATACCGCCGCCACTTGAAAGAAAAGTACCGCTGAACAGACGCCTGCTCTTCGACCGGAATGTGGTTCTGGACGTCCTGTTGGAGAGGAGGCCCCACGTCGGCACGGCGGCGGGCTTTGGGCCAGGATCGAGCAGGGTCACGCGGAGGGGTTTGTTCCGGCGCGCGGCTTTACGACGATTCACTATCTGGCGGGGCGGGCCAAGGGAGCACGATTCGCCCGGCAAACGGTCGCCGACCTCCTTTCGAGTCGTCGCCGTGAATGAAGAAACGATTCGCCGGGCTCTCGACCTGTCGGGACCGGACTTCGAAGACGCGGTCTGCGTGGCGTGTGCCGAGGCCGCTCACTGTGATGCGATCGTCTCGCGTGATCCTTCCGGATTTCGAAACAGCCCAGTCGAAGTCATCGATCCCGTGACGGCACTTGCCTGGTTGAATATCCCTCGGCGCTAGCCGAGCGTATCGATCGCGGACAGGATCTTCTCGACCTCTTCGAGGTCGTTGCCCACGTGTGGCGAGAAGCGAACCGCGCCTTCGCGCGGCGCGACGATGATGGCGCGCTGCTCGAGCTCCTTGGCCACGTCGCGCGCGTCCTTGCCCGGGGGCACGGCGGCGAGGATGCCGGAGGCGAGCGGCTCGGGCGACGCGATTCGCCAGCCCCGGGAGGCGAGGCCGTCGCGCAGGGCGCGGACGAGCTCGAGAATACGGTCGCGCACCGTCTCCATCCCGATCTCCTCCAGCAGCCCGAGCGCGGCTTCGAGCCCCGCGATCTGCGCCGTCGCGAGGCTCCCCGGCTCGTAGCGTCGCGCGCCCGGGTGAAACTCCATCCGCGGACCGAGAAACCCGCTCTCGGACTCCTCGCCCCTGGTGTTCCACCAGCCGCCGAAGGTCGGCGGGAGGCGCTCCATCGCGCTCTGGGCGACGTAGAAGACGGTGCAGACTTCGGGGCCGAGCAGCCACTTGTGCGCGTCGGCGGCCAGCACATCGATCTGTGTCTTCGCGGCATCGAGCGGCAGGCCACCCAGCCCCTGGATCGCATCCACGACGAAGAGGACTCCGCGCTCGCGGCAGAGCCGCCCGATCTCCTCGATCGGATAGACGAAGCCGTTGTGGAAGGCGACCCACGAGACCGCCACGATGCGCGTGCGCGCGTCGATCCGCGCGGCGATGTCTTCCACCGTCACCCTTCCGCCGCGGTTGGCGGTGACGCGGTACTCGACGCCCTGCCTCTCGAGCAGCTTCCAGGGGCAGTAGTTCGCCGGGAACTCCATGTCGTCGCCGACGACGTTGTCGCCGCTCTTCCATTCGAAGCTGTGGGCCACGAGGTTCAGGGCCCAGGAGGTCGAGGGGAGAAACGCGATCTCCGAACGGTCCGCGCCCAGAAACTTCGCCGCCCGCTCCCGCGTGCGGTCGATCGCGCCGTACCACTTGCGCCAGTCCGCGGCGCCGCGGTCTCGCACGTTCTCGACGTGTGCCACGATCGCGTCGGCCACCCGGCTCGGGAGGGGAGCCACGGCGGCGTGGTTGAAGTAGGCGAGGTTCCGGCGGACCGGGAACTCGCGGTCGAGGTTGGAGGGGGAGAAGTCGAAGGGCATCAGCGAGTCGGTATCGGCAGTTCAAGTCGCCAGTCGCCAGTCGCCAGCCGACAGTTGGAGGGGAGGCGCTATTTCCACGAGATCGCCTTCGCCTTCGCGAGCAGCTCGAGGTACTCCGCGACTTCGGAGACGGGCACGGGCTCGTAGCGGACCGAGAGAATGTCCCGTATCTCGGAGACGCTGCGCCGGCCGTCCACGAGGTTGAACGCCTCGTAGCCGAGCACCTCGCCCTGCGGCCGTCGCGTGAGCGGGGTCTTCCACGAGGGATTGAGGCCGCCGGTCTGGCCGCCGGCGAGCGTCTCGGCGAAGTAGTCGAAGTAGTAGACCTCGAGCGGTCCGCGCACCTCGGGGCTGCGGACGGGAACGCGGAGGTCGCCACCGGCGGCCGCCGGTGGTTTCACGATCGCGGCCAGCTCGCGCAGGCGCTCCTGCTCGCGTTGCACGGTTGGAGCCGTCGAAGGCCAGAGCGCGCCGATCGAGCCGAGCGTCTCCTGCGCCGTCACGATCGCCTCGTGCGCCGCCAGCCGGTCCTCGCGTCCCTCGGCGCCGCGCGCCAGAGCGATCCGCGCCTCGCCGTGGGCGCGCGCGTAGCGCAGCAGGCGCGGCGCCTCGGCCTCGGGCAGCGCCGCGAGGGTCCAGGCGATCCCGGCGCCCATGTACGCCACGCGTCCGAGCTTCGTCGAGTCGAGGTTCTCGGGCCGGTCCTTGTCGGTGTGGATCGTCACGTCGGGCCAGTCGTGGAAGTAGACCATCGGGACTCCGAAGGTCGCTTCCTCGAAGACCTGGTGGTCGCTGCCCATCTCGAACGGCCGGAGGTCGGCCAGCAGCGGCTCCCGCGAGCCGGGGAGCCAGACGAAGCCGGCATACGGGTCGCCGCCCTTTTCGGCGTAGTGCTGGGAGGCGCCGGTCACCTCGTCGAGCCAGGCCCCGGCGATTTCGTTGACGACGTGCGGCCGGGTCTCCGCCGCGCGCGAGATGTGGAGAGTCCCCTTCGTCGTAGACAGGAGTCCCCCCACC
>JBOGJK010000606.1:0-2041 GCA_050745345.1 Thermoanaerobaculia bacterium | reverse complement strand
GGCGTCGCCGAAGGTGTGGCTGTCGCCGTGGCCGTAGCGGTGGACGTGGCTGTCCATTCTTGTGTCGGTGTCGACGTCGCCGTGTTGGCCGGAGTCTGAGTCGGTGACGGCGGCGGGGTGGCCGTCGCTGTGTTGGTCGCAGTCCGAGTCGGTGACGCCGTCACGGTCCGAGTCGCCGTCGCCGTAGTGGTTGCCGTCGCTGTCGCCGTCCGGGTGGGCGGCGAGGTCGCGGTCGCTGTGTTCGTCGCAGTCCGAGTCGGCGTCGCCGTCGCGGTCCGAGTCGCCGTCGCGCTCGGCGTTTGCGTGGCCGTCCGCGTCACCGTCGCCGTGGCCGTCCGGGTCGCCGTCGCCGTGGCCGTCCGGGTCGCCGTCGGAGCCGCCGTCGCCGTGTTCGTCGCCGTCCGAGTCGGCGACGCCGTCGCGGTCCGAGTGGGCGTGGCGGTTGGTACCGACGCCGCGGTGACCGTTACATTGTCGAAGACCGAGGTGCAGACCGCAGAGTTGTTGTGGCTCGTCGCCGCCAGGCCCACGTAGACGCTGCTGGTCAAGTTGACCGTCGTCGTCGTGCCGACCTGGATCCAGTTGATCGCGTCACTCGATCGGTAGGCCGTGAAGGCGCTGCCGCTGCGAACCAATCGGACCCAGTAGGGCGCCGCGCCGCTCGAACCGACGGATAGCGTCGTCGCTCCCGGCGTGAGCCGCCACTGGAATCCCGAAGATCCCCTCGGCAGGATCTCCATCATGGCATAGGGTGAAGTGGCGGTGAGGTCCTGCCGGATCATGACCCCCGACTTGGCGTAGCTGTGCGTGTTCTCGACGCTGACGACCCGCGCCACGATCTCCGCGTCTCCGGAGAGCTGCTGATAGACGAAATGGAATTGGTCCGTGTACCCGTAAACGTCCGCGCCGGATCCCCTCACGGTGAAGGTCCCCGACGCGATGCTCGAGCTGCCGGGCAAACCCACGGCTCCGATGTCGGAATCTGCCCAGAGGCTGACGCCGGAGACGGGGAACGTCGGGGTTCGGGTCGGAGTCCGGCTGGAGGTTCGAGTGGGGGTGCGCGTCGGCGTTCGTGTCGCCGTGGCCGTGGCCGTCCTGGTCCGAGTCGGAGTCGGAGTCGGAGTGACCGACCGGAATGTCGCGCCGAAGGAGGCAGCCGCCGCCGGGGCCACCACGTTGTGAGACGCCGCGCCGCCGTCGGACCAGCTCACGAAGGCATAGAGACCGCCGGAGAGGCTTTGAGGAGACGGGGCGCTGACCGAATTGCTGGAGCCCACGATGACGGTGCGCGTGAAGGGCGTCGCCTGACTCGAGCTTCCGACGGAAAGCTGCAGACCAGAGGGGGTCGAAGTGAAAGAAAGACCCGCCGTTTTCGGATAGAGCAGCACGCTCGTCGTCGCTGCAAGCCCGCTCGAATCGGTTGCCGTCAGGGCGAGCCACAGGTGCGAGGGGTATTCGTGGTCCTGTCCCGTGAAGGAGCCGCCCAAGACACCCGCGAAGTCCTGGACGGGATGGGAATGGCAGTTGGACGGGCAGTGCTCGATCGAAAGACTCCAGGCGAGCTTCGCGGCGGCCAGGGTGCCATCCTCCGGGTCCGTCGCGGAGCCGGAGAACGAAATCACGTCCCCGACTTTCCAGGTCAGCGTCGGCAGCGGCGCCGTGATCTTCGGAACGGGAGGTTGGTTCGAGACGTTGATCGCCTGTGTCGCGGTGTCGAAGCCGCCTTTGGAGTCCGTCACGCGCAACGCGGCGTTATAGGTGCCCTTCGACGCGTAGGTGAAGGTCGGCCGAGCCGCGGTCGAATCGCCGAAGGCGCCGTCCCCGTTCAGATCCCAGGAGTAGGTAAGCGGCTCGCCCGGGCTCGGGTGCGTCGAGCCCGTGGCGTCGAAGGAGACCATCAGCGGCGCCTTGCCGGAAGTGGGGCTTGCCGCCAGAACCGCCGTGGGGGTCATGTACTGGATCCGGTGGATCTTTCCCCCGAGGTCGACGTAGAAGAGGTCGCCTCCCGGTCCGGCGGTCAGCTGCGCCGGCGGTCCAGCGC
>JBOGJK010000605.1:0-2765 GCA_050745345.1 Thermoanaerobaculia bacterium | reverse complement strand
GCCCTCCTCCGTGCGCCGCGCGCGGTACCGCTCGTAGATCTCCCGGCGCGCTTTCTGGAAGGCCTCTGCGCCGGCGCCGACGTGCGCGGGATCGCCCTCCCGCTCCTCGAAGACCCGATACTCGCAGGTGACGGCGCGCACGTGCCGGAAGGAGGTCTCGGCGGAGAGCCGGATCAGCAGGTCCCAGTCCTCGGAATACTCGAGCTTCTCATCGAAGCCGCCGACCCTCCGGAGAAGGGCCGCGGGCGCGAGCAGCGTGTGGATCGGGATGTAGTTGGCGAGCAGCAGGTAGTCGGGGTCGAAGTCGAGCGAGTACTGGAGCGTGCGCCTGGCCTCCCGCCACTGCTCCCCGTCGCGCCGGTAGAGCACCGTGGCGGCGTCGGAGTAAACGACGGCCTCGGGCCCCGCGCGGTGCGCCCGCAGCAGCCGCTCGAGGTGATCCGGGTAGAGGCGGTCGTCGTCGTCGAGGAAGCCGACGAGCTCCTCCCCGGAGCGCTCGAGGCCGCGGTTGCCGGCGGCCGACCGGCCGCGCCGCTCGGGAAGCTCCTCGAGCGCGATCGGGAAGGCGTCGCACAGGGGCGCGACGGCCCCCTCAACCGTGGCCCCGCCGTCGTTGACGACCACGACCCGCGCGGGCCGCTGCGTCTGGGCAGCGAGGCTTTCGAGCGCCTCGCGCAACAGGGCGGGGCGGTTGCGCGTGCGCACGACGACCGCGGCGGGCGCGACACCGCGCTCGCCGGGCGCCACGAGCGCCGGCCCGATCGAACGGCGAAACTCCTCGAGTGAGCGCGTCGAAGCCTCCTCGTAGGTCACGACCCGGAAGGCCTCTACCGGCCCCTTTCCGGAGAGCGTCAGGCGGCGGTAGGCGTTCAACCCGGCCAGCGCGCCCGCGTAGTCGCGCACCTTCTGCTGGCTCGCGAACGCCTCGAGGGCCCGCGCCTTGCGGTCCGCGGCGGGAGCGATGTTCACCAGAGCGTTGGGCAGCAGAGGCTGGGAGATCTCGTAGAAGGCGAGCCGCACGAAGCGGTAGAGATCGTGGTCCGCGTCCTCGGCGCGGGAGGCGGCCACGCGGCCGTAGAGCGCCTCGGCGAGCGCGCGGTGGTCGGGATGGAGCTCGACGGGGGACGGGCAGAAGACGAGGTCCGGGCGGACCTTCTCGAAGAGCGCCTCGACTGTGCCTCGCAGCTCTTCGTGACGGCGCGACAGCTCCCGGTCCGGCAGCCCGCCAAACTCGGGGGCGGGCAGCCCCAGGCTGCGCGCCGCGGCGAGTGACTCCTCGCGCCGCAGGCGCCCGTATTGCGGCTCGTCGCCCGGCGAAACCCCCTCCTGGCGCGTCCCGTCTGTCGCGATCCAGGTGTGGACCGCTTCCGCCGAGGCGGCGCGCAGGCAGGCTGTCCCGCCGGCCCCCGCCACCTCGTCGTCCGGATGGGCCCCGAGGACGAGAATTCGCCGTCCCGGCAACTCGGCCTCGACGAATGGAATGAGGGACTCCTCGCTCAACCGCTCCTCGCTCGACTTCTCTCGGAACCGCCGCGCCAGTCTATCCGTGCCTGGCCGGATAGACCGGTTCAGATCACGTCGTAGAGGGAGGGCACCAGGTGCAGCCCCTCCGCGAAGCCCTGGAACCGCGTCTCGTCCAGCACCCGCGCCACGATCGAAAAGCCCGCATCCCGGCGCTCTCCCGGCAACCGCGCGATCGTCTCCCGTCCCGGGCCTCCCGGCGTCTCCCAGAAGACCAGGCGCCGGGCCCCCATCCGCCGCGCCTCCGCCGCCGAAGCGGCAAACAGCGCCGGCAGGTCCCGGCCTTCCGCCTCGCTGCCGAGAAAGTCGGCCACGAGCGCCTCCTCTTGCGAGACCGACAGCGCGGCCCAGCCGCGCAGCCGGCTCCCCTCCCGCCACCAGACCATGCGGTAGTAGCGATTCGGCCGCGCGTGGAATCGCCAGTTGACGCGCCCCCGGTCTCGCACGGCGGCGTGCGTGAGCAGGCGCGACGCCGATTCCCAGAGGGAGTCGAAGGACTCGTCGACGAAGTCTCCCGAGCCGGTTCCCGCCGGCGCCGCGGGAAACGCGTCGCAATCCACGAGGACGTGGCGGATCGGAAAGAGGGTGCGCGAGCCGGCCAGCCGGTGACTGATTACGAGAGCCCGATCGTTGGGGAAACCGAAGCAGAAGGGGACCCGGCTCTCGAGCGCCGCGTAGAACGCATCCACCATGGCGCGGTACACGCCCCGCAGCCCCGTCAGACCCCGCGCCTCGGGCTCGGTCGCGACGTCTCCGACCGCGTAGAGCAGGGCCGGTTCGCCCGCGAGCAGGAAGCGGGCTCCCCATCCCGCGTAGTTGCCGACGATCCGGTCCCCGGCGACCGCCACTATCCCGAAGCGGCCGTCCGGGTTCCACTCGAACTTCCACGCCCATTCCGCCTCGGTCATCTCGGACCCGAAGACGCGCGCGTGGAGACGGCGGATGCCCGCCGCGTCCCGCGGTGTGGCCGGACGCACCGTAAAGGCGCTCACGCCTCCTTCTCCCAGGCGACGGTCTCGAGCACCCGGCCGTCCGCTTCGCGAAAGACGCAGAGGTACCAGAGCCCCGGAGAAAGCCTCCGGGCGATCTCGGGGGGGAGACGGAAGTCGGAGGAGAGGGGCGCCCCGGCGAACGGAATTCGCGAGGGATTGGATGACAGGGCGAGCCAGGCGCCCGGCCGGGCCGGCAGCGCCGGCGCGGGAGTGCGCCGGGCCGTCGGCGGTCGCTGGGGAGAGGAGCCCGCC
>JBOGJK010000604.1:0-7492 GCA_050745345.1 Thermoanaerobaculia bacterium | reverse complement strand
GCGATCTTCCGGCTCGGCCGGGAGGCCGCGCTCTACCTGGTTCCCGTCGCGGTCCTCTTCCTCGCTTCCACCGGCTCGAGCTACAACATCGGCATCCGCCACGTGCTGCCGGTGTACCCCTTCCTGGCGCTCGCCGGGGCGGCGGCGCTGTCGAAGCTGTGGCAGCGCGGGGGGCGCGCGGCGCGGGGCGCCTCTGCGGTCCTCCTCCTGCTTCCGCTTTCCGCCGCGGCCGAGGCGGCCCGGGTCCATCCGCACGAGCTGTCGTACTTCAACCCGCTCGCCGGCGGGCCCGAAGGGGGACGCCGGATCCTGACCGACTCGAACGTGGACTGGGGACTCGACCTCGCGCGCCTCGCGGAGGAGCTGCGGCGGCGGGGCGTCTCCGACCCGACCGTCGTCTACTTCGGCGGGGACGACGTCGCGTACCGGGTCGGCGTGCCCGACTTCTCCGCCGAGCCGCGCGTGCGGGGCTCGCTCGTCGCCGTGTCGGCGATGCACCTGGCGATCGGGCCGCTCTACTACGCCTACCACGGGTCGCCGGGAGTGGGCGCCGCGCTGCGGGCGCTGCTCGCGGATCTTTCAGCGCGCGGCAGGCCCGCGGGGCGCGTGGGCCACTCGATGTATCTTTTCGAGCTTCCGCCGGGAGAGACGCCCAAGCCATGAAACTGTCCGTCGTGATGCCGGTCTTCAACGAGGCGAAGACGATCCGCGAGATCGTGCGCCTCGTGCAGGCGGTTCCGGTCGAGAAGGAGATCCTGATCGTCGACGACGGCTCGACCGACGGGACGCGCGAGATCCTGCGGGAGATGGATGGCAAGGAGGGCGTGCGCGTCTTTTTTCAGCCGCGCAACCAGGGCAAGGGGGCCGCGGTCTCCGTTGGATTCCGCAACGCCGCAGGGGACGTGGTCATCGTCCAGGACGCCGACCTCGAGTACGACCCGAAGGAGTACCTGAAGCTGCTCGCCCCGATCGCCGACGGGCATGCCGACGTCGTCTACGGCTCGCGCTTCCTGGGCGGCGGGCCGCGGCGCGTCCTCTACTTCTGGCACACCGTCGGCAACCGGTTTCTGACGCTCGTCTCGAACATGTTCACGAACCTGAACCTGACCGACATGGAGACCTGCTACAAGATGTTCCGCCGCGAGGTCGTCCAGTCGCTGAAGGTCGAGTCGCGCCGCTTCGGGATCGAGCCGGAGATCACGGCGAAAGTCGCGCGCCGCGGCTACCGCATCTACGAGGTGCCGATCTCCTACTACGGCCGCACGTACGAGGAGGGCAAGAAGATCGGCCTCAAGGACGCCTTCTCCGCCCTCTGGACGATCGTCCGTCATGCGCTGCGGGAGGCGGAGGATCCCAGAAACGTCGGGCACGTGACGCTCGCGCGCATGGCGAAGCTCGAGCCGTACAACCGCTGGCTGGTGGACCGCTTCTCCGGGGCGCTCGGCGGGAGGATCCTGGAGATCGGCGCCGGCTTCGGAAACCTGACACGGCACCTGACGGGGCGGCAGTTCGTGATCGCCTCGGACCTCGATCCGGTGGCCGTGGAGTATCTGAAGGGGGCCTTCCGCGAAGACCGGACCGTGCGGGTCGAGTCGTACCGCTTTCCGCTCGAGCCGGCGGTTCGGGAGCAGCTGCGCGCCCGCAAGCTCGATACCATCGTCTGCTGCAACGTCCTCGAGCACATCGAGGACGACCGCGCGACGCTTTCCGACATGCACGCGGTGCTCGAGCCCGGCGGGCGCCTGGTGCTGCTCGTTCCGGCGCTCGCGCGCCTCTTCGGGACCCTCGACGAGCACCTGCGCCACTTCCGCCGCTACGAGCGGGCGGAGCTCGAGCAGAAACTCGCCGCGGCGGGCTTCGCGATCGAGGACTGCCGCTTCGTCAACCGGCCGGGGGTCTTCGGCTGGTACGTCAACGGCCGCATCCTGCGGCGGCGCATCCTGCCGCGGGGGCAGCTCCAGGCCTTCAAGCTCGTGCTGCCGCTGCTGCGGCGGGAGGAGAAGAGCCCTCCCTCCTTCGGCATGTCGCTGCTCGCGATCGTCCGTAAGCCTGCCTGAGCGGCGCGGCCGTCAGGGCCGGGGGGTCCAGTGGAGCAGCACCGCTTCGGGGCGAAGCGGAAGCTCCCGCACCGAGCCCTGCGCCGTGAGGATCTCCCGGAGCCGCGGTGTCACGAAGCCCGGCGGGAGAAGCAGGAAGACCCCTCTCGGGCGGGCCGCGCACGCCGCGGCGACCGCCTCGTAGTCCGAATCGCGGGGCGCGGCGGCCTGCCACCAGCCGGGGTGCTCCGCGACCTCCCCCGGGAAGGCCCAGAGACGCGGCGCGAGGCGGCCCCGGTCCGCCGCGAGCCGGAACGGGAGATAGAGGCCGGGACCGGCGAAGAGCGCGTCATCCGGCCGGGCGAGCCTCTCGAGCGCGCCCGACGCGCGCGCCGCCGCGGAAGGCGGATGGGGCGAAAGCGCGAGCAGACCCACGGTCAGCAGGCCGAGCGACGCAGCGGCGATTCCCGCGGCCCGCGCCATGCGGCTCTCCCGCGAAGCGTGGGCGACGCCCCAGACCCAGATCGGCAGGACCGCCATCTCTGTCCTGCCCGGGAAGGCGAAGGGGCGCCAGAGCGAGACGGCGAGCGCCGCTCCGAGCACGAGCGCGGTCAGAAGGGCCGCGTCGCGCGCTTCCCGGTCGTGGCGGGCGGCCGGAGCAATCGCCAGCAGCAGCGCCGCGCCGGCGGCGATCCCGAGGGCCGACAGGATCGGTGGCAGCGGGGGGCCGAAGGGCAGGGGGATGTGCCCGACGCCTCCAAGAGCGGAGAGGAACCCGAGCGCCGAGGCGCCCGCCGGCTCGCGCATCCAGGAGGTCGCCGCCGCCGGCTGGCCGGCGAGCACCGGAAGCCACGGCGCGAAGAGGATCGCCGAGCCCGTCAAAGCGAGCGCGGTCCGGAAGCGGCGGCGCGCCAGGGAAAGCGCCAGCAGTGCCGCGACCACCGGTATCGCGAGGTAGTGCGTGTAGAGCGCGGCCACTCCGAGCGTCAGAGTCGCCGCGAGCCGGCCGCCGGTTTCCTCGCCCTCGCGCGCGAGTCGGAAGAGCAGCAGGCCGAGCAGCGCCAGCAGCGCGTAGGCCCGCGCCTCCACCGCGTAGAGGCCCAGCAGAGCGTGGCCGCCGAGGAGCATCGTGCCGATACGGCGAGCGGTCCCTGCCGGGAGCGCCCGCGCGGCCGCGACGAGGAGGATCGCGGCGAGAAACGGCAGCAGGCGAACGAGGGACTCGGCGCCCAGGGTCTCGGCGAGCCGGACGAATGGCTTCTCGAGAAGGTAGAAACCGGGCGGCCCGGAGTCGCTCCGCAGCGCCGCGAGCAGCCCGGCGACCGGCAGGCGCGAGGCCCATACCGTGAAGAGCTCGTCGGACCAGAGCGGGCGCGTCGCGAGGAGGATCACGCGGGCGGCCAGCGCGAGCGGAAGGAGCACCAGCAGGACTTCGACGCGCGGACCCCGGCGGTTTGGCGCTTCTCGCTCGATGCCCTATCCTAACCTGCGTTGAGTCACAGCGGCTGCCTCCCCGCGTGAGGATGCGCTCGCCCCGACCGCCGTCCGGCGCGCGGGTTTCCCGCGCCATTCCCGTGCTCCTCTTCCTGCTGCTCGTGCTCGCCGCCTACGCCGATCCCCTCTTCACGCGGCGCAATTTCATCGGGCGGGATCTGGTTCCCTACAACCTGCCGCTCGAGAAGGCCGTGCACGACGCCTGGGCGCGGGGGAGGTTGCCGGTCTGGTTTCCGGAGGTCTCGGGCGGAAGGCCGCTGATGCCCAACCCCAACGCCGGCGCCTTCTACCCGGTCCGACCCGCTCTCGCGGCGGTGCCGTTTCCGCTGGCGATGCGGATCTACCCGATCCTGCACTGGGCGGCGGCCGGTGTCGGGATGATCGTGTTGCTGCGCGCCCTCTCCGTCTCCGCCGGCGGGGCGCTGGTGGCCGCCTCGACGTACGCCTTTTCCGGCGTGATGGTCTCGGAGATCTACTACTCGAACTTCCAGCCCGGGGTCACGCTCCTGCCCTGGTCGCTCTGGGCGCTCGTCCGTGGGACACCCAGCCGGGTGCGGCGGGTCCTCGTTCTCGCGCTCGTGTACGCGCTGATGATGCTGGCCGGCGACGTCATCACGACCGGCATCGCGATCGGCTCGGGACTCCTGTGGATCGCGACGGAAGTCGCGCGGGAAGGGCGCCGGCGCGCGGCGGGAGATCTGGCGGCGGCCCTGGCGCTGGCCGTCCTGCTCGCGGCGCCGCAGATCGTGTCCACGGCCCTTCTCGTTCCCGAGACGCATCGGGCCGTGATCGGCATGAAGCTCGCGGAGACGTTCCATTTCTCGGTATCGCCGTGGAGGCTGCTCGAGCTCCTCGTGCCCTATCCCTTCGGAGCGGTCTGGTCCCAGGACGTCCTGGCGATCTGGGGCAACTCGGCCTTACACTTCCTCTTCGCGACGCTTTACGTCGGAGCGTTCGCGCTCCTGGCTCTCGTCGCGATCTCCCGGCCACCGCTCGGGAAGGGGACCCGCTTCGCGCTCGTGCTCGCGGTGACGGCGTCGCTGCTGGCGGTGCTTCCGAGCTTTGCCCCCCGGGCCATGCTCGCCTGGTCTTCTCCGATTCCTCTCCGCTATCCGGAGAAGTTCTGCGTGGCTCTCGCCCTGGCGCTCGCGGTCGCCGCCGGACTCGCCCTGGATCGCTTCCGCGAGCCTCCCCGGCCCCGAGGGGCTCGCGGGATGCTCGCGGCTGGCGTCGCCCTGACGCTTCTGGCGGGGGCGGCGACCCTCTTCCCGGACCGGGCGGGGCGCCTCGCGGCGGCGGCGGTTCAGGCCCCTTCCTCGGATGCCGCGGGGGCTGGCCGGCACCTTCCGGGCGCGCTCGCCGAAGGCGGCCTCTACTGGATGGCGACGCTCGTCGCGCTCGACAGACTGCGGAGGCCCGGGCCCTGGAGCATCGCCGGGCTGGCCCTGCTCGCCCTCGTTCCGGTCGCCGCCAACCGCAAGATCGCGCTGGCCGACCGCGAGGAGACCGTCTTCACCCCGACCCCGTTCGCGCACGCGCTCGCGCGGCGCGACCCGCGCGGAGAGTACCGGACCCTGGACGAGTCCTCGTACCGCCCCCCTTCGGCCGTCGAGATCGCGGCCCGCCCGACCTATCCCGGCGGGTCGGATTACGCGCGCCGCGTCTGGTTTCTTCACACTCAGGCGCTCTGGGGGCGGGGGACGGTGTTCAACTCGGACCTGGATGTGGGAGACCTCTCGAGAGTCGACAGCCTTCGCCGTCTCTCCTCGGCCATCGCGACGCTTCCCGGCGCAGGAGCCTTCTTCGGGAGCTTCGCCCTGCGCTACGGCATCCGGTGGCGCGACCAGGAGCCCATGGCGGGATATCGGCCCTTCGGCCACGATGGCCTCCAGACCTGGGACGAGAATCCGGACGCCTCTGCCGACATCCGACTCCTCGGAAAGTGGCGGGAGGAGCGCGGAGCGCTCGAGGCCCTCCGCGAGATCCCGCGTCTCCAGCAGGGTGAGGTGGTTCTGGAGACGGGGGGCGCGGCGGCGGGCTCCGCGCGGCCCGGGATCGCACGCGTGCTCGAGAAGAGCCCCGAGCTGCTGCGTCTCGAGGTCTCTTCGCCCGATCCGACCTGGCTCTTCGTGCTCCGGGGCTTCTGGAGTTACCGGACCGTGCTTCTGGACGGCCAGGAGGTCGATCCGGTCCCCGCGCAGCTTGCCTTCACCGCGGTTCCGATTCCGGCGGGGGATCACCGCCTGGAATGGAAGGAACGCGTGCCCGGATGGGAAGTGTCGCGCTGGGGGCCCCTGCTCTTCACGTTGACTGCCGCGTGGCTCCTCGCGCGGGAGCGGCGGGGCTCGAGAGCTGCCGGGTGAGGCCGACAGGCTCGCAGAGCCCGAGCGCGGCGGTGCCGGCGGCGCTCTTCGTCGCGCTCGTCGTGGCGGTCTACGCGAACCCCCTCTTCTTCCCGCGCAACTTCACGGGCCGCGACCTGCTCGCCTACAACCTGCCTCTCGAGAAGTCGATCCACGACGCCTACGCGCGAGGCCGGCTTCCGGTCTGGACACCCGAGGTCTCGGGAGGGCGGCCGCTTCTGCCCAATCCCAATACCGGCTCGTTCTATCCCCTGCGACCCCTGCTTTCCCGCGTGCCGTTCCCTCTCGCGATGCGGCTCTTCCCGATCCTGCACTGGGCCGCCGCGGGGGTCGGGACGCTGCTGTTGCTGCTGTCGGCGCTGCGTGCCTCGCGCGGCGCGGCGTGGGTCGGCGCGGTCACGTATGCCTTCTCGGGCGTGGTCGTTTCGGAGGTCTTCTACCCGCACATCCAGCCGGGGATGGCTCTGCTGCCGTGGCTCCTGTGGGCGGTCGCGAGCCGGTGGAGGCGCCCCGCGTCTCAGACGCTCGCTCTGGCCCTTCTGCTGACGCTCGATCTGCTGGCCGGCGACGTCTTCACGGTGACGCTCGGCGTCTTCTGCGCCGCGCTCTGGATCGCGGTCGAAACGGACCGGGCGGAGCGTGGCGGGGCCTTCGCGCGGCTCGCGATCGCGCTCGGCCTCGCGCTGCTCGCGGCGCTGCCGCAGATCATCGCGACCGCCCTCTGGATTCCCGAGACCAACCGCGCCGTGCTGGGGATGCGGCTGTCGGAGGTGACGCGCTATTCGATCTCCCCGTGGAGGCTGGTCGAGCTCGTCGTGCCCTACCCCTTCGGGGAGACCTGGAGGCTGAATCCCTTCGAGGTGTGGGGATGGAGCGCCTTTGGGGACAAGGCGATGGGTCTCTTCTCGACGCTCTACGCGGGAGCCCTCGCCGCAATCGCTATCGCAACCGTGTGGAGAAGGAAACAACCGGGCGCCCGCTTCGCGCGGGTGTCGCTCGTCGCTGCCCTCGCGGCCTCGGTGTTGCCGAGCCTGCTTCCGCAAAGCCTCGGGCGCGTCGTCTCTCCGGTCGCCCTGCGTAATCCCGAGAAGTTCGCCGTGGCCGCGGCGCTTGCCCTGGCGATCTTCGCGGCTCTGGCGCTCGACGTCTACCGGCAGGAGCGCCGGCGGCTCCGCGGCGGCCTCGCCGTGGCGGTGTTGCTCGCGCTGGCGGCTGCCGCCACGGCGCTGTTCCCTTCGTCGACGTCGTGGATTGCTGGAAAGTGGCTGGCGGGCGGCGCGCCGCTCCCGCAGCTTGCCGCGTCGCATCTGCCCCGGGCGCTGGCCGAGGGGGGGCTGCTCTGGGTGGCGGCGCTCGTGGCCATCGAGCTCGCCTCGCGTCGGGCCTTGCCCGCGCGGGCAACGGCGCTCGCTCTGCTCACGCTCGCTCCCCTTGGCGCCACCCGCCGGATTCCCGAGGTGTCGAGCGAACGGGAAGCCTTCGGGCCCACGCGCCTGGCACGCCGCATCGCGAGGGCCGACCCGCGCGGCGCGTACCGCACGCTCGGCGAATCGATCTACGCGCGGCCGGAAGAGGCGGCCTCGCGCTCGGGGCTCGGCT
>JBOGJK010000603.1:0-4325 GCA_050745345.1 Thermoanaerobaculia bacterium | reverse complement strand
GATCCAGGCGACGTAGGCCTCTTCGGTCCGCAGGCTGTAGTGGCGCACGCGGATCGCTTCGCGCACTCGGTCGAGCAGACGGGGCTGCCCGGCCGGAGTGCCGGCCGGAGCAGGCCAGGGGCCGCGGGGCGGCGTCATCCTGTCTACTGATTGTCGCGACGGGTCTAGGAGGATCCAAAGCGCTGTCAGCCCCTCCGGGGACAGGAGGCCGTCGAGGAGCTCCCGATCAGCGGCCGCGCCAGACCGGCGGACGCTTCTGGAGGAACGCGTCCATTCCCTCGGCGGCGTCTTCGAGCAGCATTCCCTTCGCCATGGCCTCGCCGGCGACGTCGTAGGCAGCGGCGAGAGGCCGGTCCATCTGCTCGTAGAACGCCTTCTTGCCGAGACGGATGACGGCGGGGCTGCGGGCGAGGATCAGGTCCACGAAGGACTGGACTGCGCCGTCCAACTCGGCCGAGACCACGACCCGGTTGACGAGGCCCCAGTCGAGCGCCGTCGGCGCGTCGATCGGCTGGCCGGTCAGGAGCATCTCCATCGCGCGCTTGCGGGGGACGTTGCGGCCCACGCCCACGGCCGGAGTGGTGCAGAAGACGCCGATGTTGACGCCGGGAAGCGCGAAGCTCGCCGTGTTGGAAGCGACCGCGAGGTCGCACATCGAGACGAGCTGGCAGCCGGCCGCCGTCGCGATGCCGTGGACCCTCGCGATGACAGGCTGGGGGAGACGGGTGAGCGCGATCATCATGCGGCTGCAGTCGTCGAAGAGGCGGCGCTGCCAGGCCTCGTCGCCGGCACGGGCGCGCATCTCCTTCAGGTCGTGCCCCGCGCAGAATCCCCGCCCCCCGGCAGCGAGCACGACGACGCGCGCCTCCGGGTCCGCGGCGATCGCGTCGAGACTCTCCTGAAGCGCGGCGATCATCTCGGAGGAAAGGGGGTTGAAGCGCTCGGGGCGGTTCAGCGTGAGTCGCACGACGCCGCTGCTCTGCTCGCGCAGAACGAGGGGCGGCGGGACGACGGCGGGAGTCGGATCGGCGCTCATGCGAGGGAGTGTATCCGCGACGGCATGGGTATGATATCTTGTCATACCAGGGAAGCGAGGCCCGATGAGCTCAACGAAGATCGCGATTACCCTGGACGAGGAGCTCGTCCGTCGAATCGACCGTCTGGTGGAGGAGCGCCGATTTCCCAGCCGGAGTCGAG
This sequence comes from Thermoanaerobaculia bacterium, assembly GCA_050745345.1. Classification (GTDB taxonomy): domain Bacteria; phylum Acidobacteriota; class Thermoanaerobaculia; order UBA5066; family Gp7-AA6; genus DATBFU01. Next base: position 3,128 of record JBOGJK010000603.1, on the reverse strand, counting down.
CGATCCAGCTCGCGGTCCAGGCACAGATCGATCGGCTTGATCGCCGGAGGCTGGCTCGCGAGTGCGCGAAACTCGATGCGCGTTACGAGCAGCAGGTTGCCGAAGAAGGTGCCTCCTACGATCTCGAATCATGGCCCGAGTACTGAGAGGCGACGTATTCTGGGCCGCGCTCGATCCGACCAGGGGGAGGGAGCAGGCGGGTCGCCGGCCCGTTCTCATCATCAGCCATGACGTCTTCAACGAGCGCTCCGGCACGGTTGTCGCCATGGCGATCACGAGCAAGCCACAGACGGTCGGGTTTCCGCTGACCGTGGAGCTGACCGATGCTGGCCTTCCCAGGCGATCCTGGGTCAAGGTCGGACAGATTCGTACCCTGTCGGTCGAGCGTCTCGGAAAGCGGATCGGTCGGGCGTCTCCGGAAGAAATGTTTCGGGTCGTCGAGGCTCTCAACGAGATCGTCGCCGCATAGTGTTTCGTATCGGAAGTCGCCTTGACCGGCCGATTGGCGGGCCCGGCGGTCCGGTCGTAGGGGCGGGGCTTGTCCCCGCCCCATGGGCGGCCGTTACGGTTTCGGCTCCTCGAGAGTGAGGCGCGATCCGCCCGGGACGTCGTTCAGCGTCTGAGTCCTCCCGTCCGGCCAGCGGATTTCGAGCCGGTCGATCCTGGCCGCCTCGCCGAGGCCGAAGGTCAGCGTCTTCTCGGGGGCCGACAGATAGGACTGTCCGCCGGCCACCTCTTCGGTAAGTGTCTGCTTACCGATTGAGGCCGTGACGCGGGCGCCGACTGCGTCGCGGTTCGACTTGCCGGAGCCGGTCAGATGCAGGCGAACGCTCCTGTCCGGCCGGTCGGTGCGGTTGAGATAGACGCGGGCGGGCCCGCCGCTCGCGACGAGGACGACGTCGAGGTCGCCGTCGCCGTCGAGGTCCGCGTACGAGGCGCCCCGGGCGACGAGCGGGGCGTCGAGGTCTCCGGCCTGCGCTGCGAGAAATCGATCGTCGCCGGCGTTCCAGTAGAGGATCGGGGCCTGCTCGTAGGTCACGTCCTTCTGCACCTGCTGCACGGTCGGTTCGACGTGGCCGTTGGCGAGCAGCAGGTCGACGCGTCCATCGAGGTCGGCGTCGAAGAAGAAGAGCCCGAACGTCAGGGCGAGAAGGGACGACGGCCCCACACCGCTCTTCGGCGATTCGTCGAGAAAGACTTCTCCCGCATCGGTCCAGTAGAGAGACTTCAACTCGTTCGAAAAGTTGCCGATGGCGAGCGTCGCGCCCCGTCCGTTCTTCGTGTCTCCCCAGGCGACCCCCATGGCGCCGCGGGAGCGCCCGGCCTCGTCCACCGCGACGCCCGCCTCGACCCCAACGTCCTCGAAGGTGCCGTCTCCGCGGTTGCGGTAGAGGTTGTTGGGCGCGGTGTCGTTGGCGACGAGGAAGTCCGTCCAGCCGTCGCCGTCGTAGTCGTAGGGGGCCACACCGAGCGCCTTCTGGTTCGCGTTCTCGACGCCCGTCTTCTTCGTCACGTTCTCGAACCGGCCGTTGCCGAGGTTGCGGTAGAGGTGCGAAGGCGTTCCCGGATAGCGCTCGGGCGTGCAGTAGGACTTGGTCTTGCCGTCGAGCGTGCAGAAGAGATCCTTGGCGGGCGTCCAGTCGACGTAGCGGCAGACGAAGAGGTCGAGGTTCCCGTCGCGGTCGCAGTCGAGCCAGGCTGAGGAGGTTCCCCAGCCGGAGTCGGCCAGGCCGGCCTTCGCGGCGACCTCCTCGAAGCGCCCGCCACGGTTGCGGAAGAGGTAGTTGCGCCCGAGCGCGGTGACGTAGACGTCGTCCCGGCCGTCGTTGTCGTAGTCGGCGACGGAGGCGCCCATGCCGTAGAAGACGCGCTCGAGGCCGGCCTCCCGCGTCGCGTCGCGAAAGCGCGGCAGGCCGTCCGGGCCATTTCCCTCGTTGTGGTAGAGGGCAAGAGAGGACTCCTGTGTCTTCTGCCGCGGGTCACCGGCCCAGTAGGCGCCGGACACGAACAGGAGATCGGGCCTCGCGTCCCCGTCCCAGTCGAGGACCGCCACACCTCCTCCCATCGTCTCGGGCATCCACTTGTCGCCCCGAGCGCCCGTGACGTGTGCGAAGTCGATCCCCATCGCAGCCGCCTTCTCCTCGAAGCGGATCGAGGGGCGAGGCGTGGGGGTCGGCGGTGGAGGGGCCGCGGCCTGCTTCTCCTGCCGGCGGCACGAGAAGAGCAGGAGAGTCATTGCCAGGAGGACGACAAACAGGCTGCTCCGCCCCCTCTCCCTCTGGGAGAGGGTTGGGATGAGGGCGGCACGAGCGGCGTCCGTCCTTGCGCTTCTGCATGGGACCAGCTCCGCGAGCGGGAAAGAAATGAAGACAGTCCTTCGAGGACGCCCCTCACCCCCGCCCTCTCCCGGGGGGAGAGGGCGAGAATCCTCTGGAAGGATCACGCTACGGCCCCGAGTAGGGCTTTCCCGGGCCGGTCGCGGGCTTCGCGGCGGCGTTCCCTTTCGAGGGCTTGCTGGCGGCGGAGTAGTCCACGGTCTCGCGAAGGATCGGCGGGTGCGCGCGGGTCAGATACCCGAAGTCGGTCTCGTACCCCTTCGGTCCGATCGCCGCCACCCAGGCAGGAGCCTCCGCGGGCGGAGGCTCCGCCTCGGCGTGGACATGGATCGGCAGCGACTCGCGGTTGGCCCACGGGTCGCGCCGGCGCAAGTCCCCGGCGAGTGCCCGCCCCGTCTCATCTTCCTTGTAGCGGCGGTAGGAGGCCTCGTGAATGTCGGCCTTCTCGCGGTTGCCCTGCGCGCGGTAGACGCGCATCAGGTTGTAGTGCGCGGTCAGGTCCTCCGGATCGATCGCGAGGGTCTTGCCGTACGCCTCGATCGCCGCGGGGTACTTGCCGGCGAGCCAGAGGACGGCGCCGAGGCTGTTCCAGGCGACGCGGTCCACGGGGAACTTCTCGAGGACATAGCGGAAATCCTTCTCGGCCTCTTCCAGCCGTCCCTCCTCCTTCGCGACGGTGGCGCGGAAGAAGGCGGTCTTGCCCCAGCCCGGCTGCGCCTTCTCGGCGAGCGCGAGCGAGGCCTTCGCGTCGGCCAGCCGTCCCTCGGCGATCTCGGCTCGGGCGCGGTTGAG
>JBOGJK010000602.1:0-7954 GCA_050745345.1 Thermoanaerobaculia bacterium | reverse complement strand
GCAAGTGGCTGGGAGTGACGATCTACCGCGACGAAGCCTTCGTCGCGAAGATCCGCGCGGGCTTCGCCGCGCGGGGCCTTCGAATGCCCGCGGTCAACGAGAAGCAAGCGGACTTCCTGGAGGGCGCCCGCGTCCTCGAGAACGCGCGCGGCACGGCCCCGGGCTTCTGGGCCGAGGGGCGGGGCGTCGAGGTCGTGGTCCTGCCCGGCGTGCCTTCCGAGATGCGGGAGATCATGGAGGAAAGCGTTCTGCCGGAGCTCGCCCGGCGCGCCGGCGGCAAGGTCGTGCGGCGCCGGGTGCTGCGCGTCGGAGGCACGGGCGAGTCCGCGGTGGAGGAACTGGTGACACCGGTGTACGAAAAGTGGAAGGAGCATCCCGTCACGATCCTCGCCTCACCGGGGGAGGTGCAGCTCCACCTCGCGGTGCGGGAGGAGCCCGGCCGGGCCGTGGAGATCCTCTCGGAGATGGAGCGCGACTTCCGCGAGGCGCTCGGGCACCGGCTCTTCGGGCGGGACGAGGAGGATCTGGCCGCCGCGGTGGGAGCGCTCCTGCGCGAGAAGGGGAAGACCCTGGCGCTGGCCGAGTCGTGCACGGGCGGCATGATCGCGGCCCTCGTGACCGACGTCGCGGGATCGAGCGATTACTTCCTGGGTAGCGTGGTCTCCTACGCCAACGACGCGAAGGAGCGTCTGCTCGGCGTCTCGCCGGAGACGCTGCGGCGCCACGGCGCCGTCTCGGAGCAGGGGGCGCGCGAGATGGCTCGCGGGGCGCGGGAGCGGTTCGGCGCCGATCTGGCCGCCGCGGTGACCGGGATCGCGGGTCCGGCGGGGGGCTCGGAGGAGAAGCCGGTCGGCACGGTCTTCTTCGCCCTGTCGGGCCGGGACGGTTCCGAGTATGCGCGCAAGCGCTTCTTCGGTGGGGACCGCGCGGCGGTGCGCCGCTCGGCTTCGCTCGCGGCGCTGGAACTGATCCGCCGCAGTGTGGCGGGAGTACTCGCGCATGACTGACGCCGGCGGGGTCCGCGCCTTCCTGGCGGTGCCGCCCGACCCGGGCTGGGTCGAGAGCGCCCGGGCGCTTCTGGGAAGGGCCCGCCCGGAGCTGCCCGAGGCCTCCTGGACGCGCCCGGAGAGCTGGCATCTGACCCTTCGGTTCCTGGGCGAGCTCTCGCGTGAGCGGCTCTCGCGCTTTGCCGCCTCGATCGACGAGGCCGTCCGGAACCTTTCGGCGTGCGACCTGTCGACCCGCGGCGCCGTGGTCTTTCCGCCGAGGGGCCCGGCGCGCGTGGTGGGCGCGGGCTTCGCGGAAGATAGCGGGAGCGCCGCGCTGTCGGACCTGGCGGGTGAAGCGGAGGCTTGCGCGCGGCGGATCGGGTTGGAGCCGCAGCGCCGGCCCTTCCACCCCCACGTGACGTTCGCGCGCCTGCGGCGGCCGTGGCCGGCCGGCGCGGTCGCGCGCTTTCGCGAGGAAACGGACGGCTGGGGCTTTCCGGTCTGGCCGGTGCGCTCCTGCGTGCTGTACGAGAGCGTGCTCGCGCGTGAAGGCGCGATTCACACGGCGGCGGGACAGTGGGCCCTGCCGGCACCGGAAGGGATCTCGGCATGAGCGCGCGGATGTGGATGCTCACTCTCGCGGGGTACCTGCTCGGCTCGATCTCGTTCGCCGTCCTTCTGGTGCGCCTGCGCACGGGCAAGGACATCCGGCGGGAGGGCTCCGGCAACGCGGGCGCGACCAACGTGCTGCGCGCGCACGGCAAGGGCCTCGCGATCGCGGTGGCGCTCGCCGACATCGGCAAGGGCGCCGCCGCCGTCTTCCTGGCGAGGATGTTCACGGCCGACCCCCGCGTGGCCGCGGCGGCCGGGCTGGCGGCAATCGTGGGGCACGTCTTCCCGCTCTTTTACGGCTTTCGAGGGGGAAAGGGTGTCGCGACCGCCGTGGGCGCCTTCCTGGCGCTCTCGCCCCTGGCCACGCTCGTGTGCCTGGCTGCGTTCGTGCTGATCGTGGCCGCCACGCGCTACGTCTCGCTCGGCTCGGTCGTGGCGATGTGTCTGCTGCCGCCCGTGGCCGGGCTCCTCTTCCACGCCTCGAGGCCGGTCGTCGTGGCCGCCGCCGGTACCGCGCTGCTCATCGTCTTCAAGCACTTGGACAACATGAAGCGCCTGGCCCGGGGCGAGGAGCGGCGCTTGGGGAGCAAGTGAAGCTCTCGATCCTGGGCGCGGGCTCCTGGGGCACCGCGCTTTCGGCGCACTTCGCGCGCGCGGGGCTCGAGCCGCTCCTCTGGGGGCGCAACAGCGAGACCATGGAAGCCCTGGGGCGAGACCGCCGCCACCCGCGGCGGCTCCTCGGCATCGCGGTGCCTTCCGAGGTCCGGCTCACTTCCGACCTCTCGGAGGCATTCGGCTACGCGGACACCCTCGTTCTCGCCGTGCCGTGCGCTTCGATGCGAGCGCTGCTCGCGGAGAGTCCGGCTTCCGACGGCCGCCACCGCTTCATCTCGACGTCGAAGGGCATCGAGCCCGACACGTTGAAGCGCATGTCGGAGATCGTCCTGGAGGCTCACCCGCAATCGAAGGTCGCGGCGCTGTCCGGGCCGACCTTTGCGGAGGGGGTCGCCAGGGGGGAGCCCGCGGCGGCGGTGATCGCCAGCGCCGACGGCAGCTTCGCCCTGGAGCTGCAGCACCGCTTCTCGACGGCCGCTTTCCGCTTCTACACCTCCGAGGACCTGATCGGGGTCGAGCTGTGCGGGGCGCTCAAGAACGTCGTGGCGATCGCGGCCGGCATCGTCTCGGGCCTGGGGTTCGGGCACAACACCCTGGCGGCGCTGGTGACCCGGGGGCTGGCCGAGATCGAAAGGCTCGTGCGCGCGCAGGGCGGCACGGCCCATACGGTCCATGGGCTGGCCGGCATCGGCGACCTGATGCTCACCTGCACGGGGCAGCAGTCGCGCAACCGCCGCGTCGGGGAGCAGATCGGCCGAGGCCGAAAGCTCTCGGAGGTCCTGGTCGAAATGCCGGAGGTGGCCGAGGGGGCGCGCACGTGTCTCGCTGTGCCCACGCTCGCCGCCCGCTCCGGTGTCGAGGCCCCCATCGCCGAAGCGGTGGTCCGCGTCCTCTACGAGGACGTCGCCCCGCGGGAGGCCATCGACCGCCTGATGACGCGCGCGCTGCGCGCCGAGTAGCCTACGAGGCTTTCCGCAGCGCCCGCCGCTTGCGCGTCTCGAGAACGCGGATCGGCAGCACGATCGCCTGCAGCCCGGCGAACTGCAGCCTCCTCTGGATCGCGAAGGCCGTCTCGTTGTGCAGGAGGCGATGGTAGAACTTGTCGTTCTCGAAGACGAGCTGCCCGAGGAAGAAGATCGAGCGCGAGTGCTCGTGGTGGACCTTCTCGCACAGCTCGACGACCGATTCGACGGCCTCGGTCCCGAGGTCGAAGCGATACTCGGACCGGAAGCCCAGCCGCCGCGTGAACGCCACGTATTTCTCGAGCTCCGCGATCGTGTTGCGCTTGAGCGCCTCCACCTCCGCGGCCCCCTTGAAGTTCTCCGAATCGATCACGCCGACGGAGACGAAGAGGTAGTTCGTGAACTGGTGAGGGAAGAGGTTCTGCACCGACAGGACGGTATGGACCCCCATGCCGCTGAAGCCGTTGACGAGCATGACCGCCACCGCCTCGCCGGGCGGGATCGTCCCGGACGGCTCGGCGTGGGGCCGGACCGGGATCTGCAGCAAAGTGTCGTCCAGCCGCCGCAGCTCCTCGCGCACGCGGGCGTAGTGGCGGCGGATCAGGAAGGCGAGCGCGACAAACGACGCGGTGACGGTCACCGTGAGCCAGCCCCCTTCGTCGAACTTCTCGTAGATCGTCACGACGAGGATCAGGAGGCAGAGGACGAGTCCACCGGCGTGGAGCAGGAGGTTTTGGCCCCAGAAGGGGTCTCGCCGGTGCGCGATCCAGTGGCGCACCATCCCGAGCAGCGTCAGGCTGAAGGTCAGGAACACGTTGATCGAGTACATGATGACCAGGCGCGACACGGAGCCCCGGGTGTAGAAGAGCGTGGCGGCGGCGGCGAGCCCCATGAGCCAGATGCCGTTGTTGGTGACGAGGCGGTCGGAGAGCTGTGCGAATCGCCGGGGGATCCAGGAATCCGTGGCCATGCTCGCGAGCACCTGAGGTCCGGCGACGAACCCGGTCTGCGCCGCGACGAACAGGAGTGCGCCCGCGGAGACCAGCGTGAGGGCCACGAGCAGGGAGCCCACGCGGAAACCGCCCACGGCCCACGGCTCGAAGACGGCGCGCGCGAAGACGGCGTTCATCGTGCTTCCCGCCTGCGGCCGCGCTCCGATCAGGAGGTAGCCGAGGATGATTCCCCCCGCGGTGAAGGCGAGCGAGGCGGCCATGTAGGCCATCGTCCGTTTGGCGTTGGCGACGCGAGGCTCCCGGAGCACTTGAACGCTGTTGGAGACGGCCTCGATTCCGGTGTACGTGCCGCCGCCGAGCGAATACGCCCTCATCATGATCAGGAGAAGCGGCCACCAGCCGAGCTGCGAGGAGGTCTCCCGCGTGTCGCGGAGCGCTTCCCCGAAGACGCTTGGTAGCTCGGTGACATGAGTCAACAGAGAGGTGAGGATCAAGAAGACGTGCGTTCCGAGGAAGAGGAGAAAAATCGGCACGAGGACCGTGATGCTCTCCTTTATCCCGCGCAGGTTGAGCACGATCAGCAGCGCCGTGACCAGGACCTCCGCCTCGAACTTGGCCGGATGCCAGCGGGGCGGCAGGAGACTGAAGACCTGGTCACAGCCCGAGGCGATCGAGATGGAGATCGTCAGAACGTAGTCCACGACCAGGGCGCAGCCGGACACCACGCCGAGCCTCGGGCCGAGCAGCTTGGTGGCGACGACGTATCCGCCGCCGCCCGCTGGGAAGAGCTCGATGACTTTCGTGTAAGCAAACGAGATGACGAAGACGGTCAGGGCCGTCAGCGCGGCGAGCCACACCGCGAGGTAGGCGTGGTCGCCCAGCGCCTTGAAAGCCTCTTCGGGCCCATACGCGGAGGAGGAAAGGCCGTCGGCGCCCAATCCCACCCACGCGAGGAAGGCGGCCAGGGTCACGCTGTGGAAGACCCGAGGATCCATGGGATCCCGGGCCTTGCCGACGAGGATCGTCTTGAGAGTGCTGGGCAAAGCTTCGGCGCCGCGAGGGGGCCGTTGCCCGATTATCCGGGAGCGATTCCGGTGGTGTCAATCGGCCGACACAGGAGTGTTCTCGCCTCGTCTCGGGCCACGCCAGGTCCCGGGCCGATCTCTTCTCCGCGGGGTCGTCGCCCGTGGTCCGTCGATCGGCCGGGGTCCGGGCCCGACCGAAGTCGGTCTGACACCGGGTGCATGGGGCCCCGGCGGTTTTTTCCGGCGCGCCGCCTTTGCGCGGCCAGCCTGGGAGGAGAAATCGATGAGGAAGGTCTGGGCTCTCTCAATGGCGGCGGTTTTCTGTCTCGCGGTCGCCGCGGCGGCCAACCAGCACATGGAAGCAGCGCGACGAGGACGAAGAAGAAGAGGCCGATGATCCAGCCGCCGATCTCGCCGGCGAGGGCACGATCGGCTGGGCTGACTTGGAGTTCCATCAGTGGGAGCATGCTCGCCTCCTAATTCCCGGTCGGTGCAGTCGGGGGGACGGCTCGGAAGGCCGTGGAGCCGCGGCGCTGACGGCCGAACCGGACGGAGGAACCCTTGACCCTAGCCGCGAGCGGCGCGGCCCGTGGAAGGGCGCGGAGCAGCCGGACGCCGGTAGCTGGCGAGCTTCGCCACCTTTGCAACCCTGGTCTTCGGCTGCGTCATTGCCAGGTCGTGGGCGACCTGAAGGTTGAGCCAGAACTCGGGACTGGTACCGAGCGCGTGCGCGAACAGCCACGCCGTCTCCGGGGTGACACCCCGCTTCCCCTTGACGATCTCGTTAACCCGCTGGATTGGGACGCCGAGATGCCCGGCGAAGTCCACCTGAGTTATGCCGAGCGGCGTCAGAAACTCCATCAGGAGCACCTCGCCGGGGTGGGTCGGGATTCTCTTCTCGGGAAGCATGGCTCTCTCCTAGTGGTAGTCGGTCAACCTGACTTCGGCCGGACCGCCTTCGGTCCAGCAGAAGACGATCCGCCACTGATCGTTGACACGGATGCCGTGCAACCCCTTCAGATCCCCCTTGAGGGCCTCCAGGCGGTTCCCTGGAGGCGTCCTCAAGTCTTCGAGCCGGTGCGCGGCGTTGAGCATATCGAGCTTCCGCACGATACCCGGGACGAGCCCCTCTGAGACGGCCCGAGCCCGCCGGGACCGCCTCCCGTGGAAAAGGTCCTCTGTGACCCGGTCCCCGAAAGAGACGATCATCGACGGCCAGATTATACCTGCTTTCGCGGAATCCATGCAACACGCTCGAAACGGGACAGGAGAGCCCCTCAAATGCCGATAGAGAAGCGACCTGACGGAACCTACACGATCCGGCACACCTTCGCATCGTGGCTCGCGATTGCCGGGACACCGATCCGCACGATTCAGGAGCTTTTCGGGCATCGGGACCTACGAGTGACGCTGCGCTACGCGCACCTGTCCCCGGCCCATCTGCGCGAGGCCGTCGAGGCGATTGAAACTGTGGAAAAGTCGAACCGGCGCCACTTCGACGGCGAAGGCGGAGCAGGAAAACGCCGCTAAGTCTTTCGAGGAGAGCTGGTGGCCCCAACGGGACTCGAACCCGTGCCGCGGCCTTGAAAGAGCCGTGTCCTAACCACTAGACGATGGGGCCAGGGCCGAAGAAAAGATAGCACGCGTGTCGGATTGGGGCCGGTCAACCCCGACGCGGCTGTCAGCTTCAGACGGGGCTTTACTTACGCCCTCACCCCGGCCCTCTCCCGGGAGGAGAGGGGGCGGAGCAGGGTCGTTAATTCGGCGCGGTCCAGGGGAGAAGCGGCCAAAGTTACGCCCTCACCCCGGCCCTCTCCCGGGAGGAGAGGAGGAATCAGAAGACGTCGACGGAGGGCTTTCGCAGAAACTCCGGCCGGGGTGTCACGCCGAGGCCCGGCGCCGTCGAGGCGGAGAGGCGCCCGTTCTTGCGTTGCGGGGCCCCTTCGGCGGTCGAGACGGTGACGTAGCTGTTGAAGTCGGTCGCGGTGAAGAGAAACTCGGGCGGCGTCGAGTGGGCCAGGTGCGCGATCGCGGCCGTCGTCACGTCGCCGCCCCAGGAGTCCTCGATCGTCATGGCGATGCCGAGGGAAACGCAGAGGTCCCGGGCCTGGCGGGCGCGGGTCAGGCCGCCGAACTTGCTGATCTTGATGTTGACGACGTCCATCGCGCCGTCGGCCGCGGCCCGCAGCAGGATCCCCACCCCGTCGATCGTCTCGTCGAGCACGAAGGGATGGTCGGTGCGCCGGCGGACGGATAGGCACTCCTCGTAGGAGAGGCACGGCTGCTCGATGTAGACGTCGAGGTCGCGCACCGCCCGCACCACGCGTGCCGCCTCGTGCGGTAGCCACCCGGTGTTCGCGTCCGCGACGAGGACGTCGCCCGGCGAGAGCGCCGCGCTCACCGCCCGGATCCGCTCGACGTCCACGTCGGGCTCGCCCCCCACCTTGAGCTGGAAACGCCGGTACCCCTCGGCGCGGTATCCCGAGACCCTTCGCGCCATCTCCTCGGGCGACTCCTGCGAGATCGCGCGGTAGAGGACGAAGTCCTCGCCGTAGCGGCCGCCGAGAAGCGCGCACGCTGGCAGCCCCGCCGCCTGCCCCAGGATGTCCCAGCAGGCGATGTCGACGCCGGCCTTGACGTACGGGTGACCCTTCAAGGCCTCGTCCATGCGGGCGTTCACGCGGTCGAGCTCGCGCGGGTCTTCCTCCAGGAGATTCGGCGCCAGGACGGCCAGGCCCGCCCGCACGCCCTCGGCGTACGCCGGCAGGTAGGCCGGACCGAGGGGGCAGACTTCTCCG
>JBOGJK010000601.1:0-1974 GCA_050745345.1 Thermoanaerobaculia bacterium | reverse complement strand
GGGCACGCCGCCGCGATACCGGCCGCGAGGGCCTCTCGGGTCACCCGCAGCAGCTCTTCCCGCTCCGCCCCGATCCTGCCCACCGCGACCGTTCGCGCCGCGTCTCCGTAGTATCCCTCCACGACCGCTCCGCAGTCGATCCCCAGGATGTCCCCCTCGCGCAGGGCGCGCTTGCCCGGGATGCCGTGAACGACCTCGTCGTTGATCGACGTGCAGAGGCTCTTGGGGTACCCGCGGTATCCGAGGAAGGCGGGCCTCGCCCCGAGGCGCCGGATCTCCTCTTCTGCGATGCGGTCGAGCTCTCCGGTGGTGATCCCGGGCTCGACGGACCGCTCGACCCGGTCGAGTGTCTCCAGCACGACGCGCGAGGCCTCTTCCAGCCTCCGCAGCTCCTCCGCTCCCCGAACCGTGATCATGCCGCCCCCTGCGAACGCGGCACGTGGAGCGCCTCCCCGATCCGGCGCGCCACCTCGAAGACTTCCCCGACGCCCGCAACCTCCGCCAGCAGCCCCCGATCCCGGAAGAAGCGGACCAGCGGCTCGGTCTTCTCGGCGTAGATCCTCAGCCGCTCGCGGATCGTCTCGGGCCGGTCGTCCGCGCGCCCCTCCGCCGCGGACCGGCCGCGCAGCCGCTCGACCAGGACGCTCTCGGGCACGGAGAGGTTGAGAACCGCCCAGAGGCCGCCGGCCCTCTCCGAGAGCAGCCGCTCCAGGGCGAGCGCCTGCTCGACCGTGCGCGGAAAGCCGTCCAGCACGAAGCCGTCGCGGGCGTCGGGCGCGTCGAGCCGCTGGCGGACGAGCTCGATCATGGTGCCGTCCGGAACGAGCTCTCCCCTCTCCATGATCGACTGCGCCTGCCTCCCGAGCGGCGTGCCCAGGCGGACCGCCTCCCGGAGGATGTCGCCGGTCGCGATGGCCGGGACCGACAGCTGCTCGGAAAGCCGCCTCGCCTGAGTGCCCTTGCCGCTGCCCGGGGGCCCCAGCAACACGATCCTCATCAGCCGCGCCGTCCCCGGATCCGGCTCTTCTTCAGGAACCCGGTGTAGTGGTGCTCGACGAGCTTCGACTCGACCTGCTGCACGGTGTCCATCGCGACGCCCACGACGATGAGCAGGGAGGTGCCCCCGAAGTAGAAGGGGACGTTCAGGCCCTGCGTGAAGAACTGCGGCAGGACCGCGTCGAGCGGGGGGCCGATCCACGGGATCGACTGCACCTTGAACCCGCTCGCCAGGAAGTCGGGCAAGAGCGCCACGAAGGTCAGGTAGAGCGCGCCGATGATGGTCAGGCGCGAGAGCACCGTGTCGATGAAGTCGGCGGTCTTCCTGCCGGGGCGGATGCCCGGGATGAACCCGCCGTACTTGCGCATGTTATCGGCGGTATCGGTCGGGTTGAAGACGATCGACGTGTAGAAGTAACAGAAGAAGAGGATCCCGAAGGCGTAGAGAAGCACGTAGAGGGGCTGTCCCTGGCCGAGCGAGTCCGAGACCTTCTTCATCCAGTCGGCCCCCGAGAGCTGCGCCACGTAGGCCGGCAGCTGGATGATCGAGATCGCGAAGATGATCGGGATGACGCCGCCGGTGTTGACCCTCAGCGGCAGGTAGGTATTCTGCCCGCCGTAGACGCGCCGGCCCACGACGCGCTTGGCGTACTGAACGGGGATGCGCCGCTGGGCCCGCTCGACGAAGACGATCAGCGCGATGATCAGCACCATGAAGGCCAGGATGCCCAGCAGCGTCAGGATCCGGAGGTTGCCGCTCCGCAGCTGCTGGAAGAGCCCGAAGATCGCCGAGGGCAGGCGCACGACGATGCCCGCGAAGATGATGAGCGAGATGCCGTTGCCCACGCCGCGTTCGGTGATCTGTTCGCCCACCCACATGATGAAGATCGTCCCGGTCGTCAGCGTCAGGATCGTCAGGACCCGGAATCCCCAGCCCGGGTGCGGAACGAGCCGCAGGCCGTTCGGACTCTGCTTCTC
>JBOGJK010000600.1:0-2725 GCA_050745345.1 Thermoanaerobaculia bacterium | reverse complement strand
ATGCTACGCTGCCGTCCGTGAGACACGCGCGGCCGCTCGAGGCGCTCCTCTGCGCCGGCCTCGCCGCCCTGGCCGCCGGCGCCACGGACCTGCTCCCCGCGAAAGTCGCGGACTTCGCGCGGGTGGTGGAGACGGTGCGGGGGCACCGGTTCGACCGCGCGGTCCCGGCCGGAGAGATCGACGGGCGGGAGCTCGAACGCACGCTTCGCGCCAAGCTCGCGGACTCGTTCCCGGCTCCGCCCGAAGAGACCCGGCGCACGCTCGTCGCCCTCGGCCTGATCGACGACGCCCCGGGCCTGATGGACCGGCTCGTCCGTTTCTATGCGTCCCAGGTCATCGCGTTCTACGACCCGGAGCCGCGCCGCTTCTACGTCGTCCGGGGCGCGCCGGCCGCGCTCGAAGCCGAAGAGCTCGAGGGCGCGGCCGAGAAGCTCATCTTCACCCACGAGCTGACGCACGCCCTGCAGGACCAGAACCTCGGGCTCGACCGGCGCTTGAAGGCGCTCAAGGACAACGGCGACCGGGCGCTCGCCCTCCAGTGTCTGCTCGAAGGCGAGGCGACTCTCGTCATGATCCGCGCCGCGCTGGCCGACCTGCCGGGTGCCGACGAAACCGTGGAGGACGAGATTGCCCCACTGCTTTCCGCCGGCGGGCTCGAGAAGGCCAATGCCCCCGAAGACGTCCCCCCATACTTCACCGAGCAGCTCTTCTTCCCCTACGTCGAAGGGACCGCTTACGTGCGCCGGGCCGTCAAGGCGGGCGGCTGGGCCGAGGTCGACCGCCTCTGGAAGAATCCTCCCGTCTCGACCGCCGAGATCCTGCATCCCGAGGCGCGGCCGCGTGTTCCGGCCACGGACCTGCTCCCCGCGCGGACGGAAGGGCTCGCGCCCGACGGCTTTCGATCGCTCTACTCCGACACGCTGGGGGAGTGGGGCCTGCGCTTCCTGCTGCGGCGGGGGCTCCCCGCCGCGGAGGCCGACCCGGCCGCGGCGGGGTGGCGCGGAGATCGCGTGGCGTTCTTTTCCTCCCCCGCGGGGGGCATCGCCTATCTCTGGCGAGTGCGCCTGGAGAGCTCGGCCGCCGCGGAGCGGCTGCAGCGCGCCCTGCGCAAGTCGCGCCAGAGGAACCCCGCGCCGGAGCCGGAGACCGTGCGGCAAGAAGGGGTCGACCTGCTCATCTCCGGCGGCTTCCCCGCCCGGGGGTCCGGACAGCGCGGCCGATAGAGCTCACATCTTCACAGGCCTGACCCCAGAACGAGGGGGATCACGACGAACATCTGGATCGCGTCGAAGACCCCGTGCGCGAGGATGCACGGCAGGACGTTGCGGTAGAGCTTGAGGGCGCCCGAGAGCACGGTCGAAATGACCAGGATGCCGACCAGCACGAACAGCTGGCCGTAGGCGCCATGGGCCGCCGTGAACATGAGGGTCGCGGCGAGCGGGCCCACCCGCGTCTGCAGGAAGGAGCGGAAGAAGAGCGCCTCGACGAACATCGCGGAGCAGACGGCCGCGATCTTGACGGCGATCGGCTGGGCGATCAGCCAGACGATCATCGGCGAGACGCGGGAGGCCGGGGCGCCCGCCTCGGTCCCGGGCGGCACCCCCTTGAGGAGGACCCAGAGCCCCACGAAGAGGGCCGCGAGCAGGATGGTCAGCAGCCACCCCGCCGCGCCGATGAAGATGCCGGCCGTCAGGTCCAACATGGGGCGCTCGCTCTGGAGGCGCAGGAACTCCGCGACGGAGCGGCGCCCGGACAGCAGGTAGTAGCAGAGCAGGAACAGGGCGAGGATCGCGTGGACACCGAAGAGCGAGACGAAGGAGAGTTCGGGCGCCTCGGGCTCGGGTGCCGCAAATCCCACCGCGAAGGGGATGGCCACTGTCAGAAGCAGAACCAGGGCGAGCAGTAGAACCGCCGCTACCCGGCGGCCGACCGAGGTGAAGCCCTCCAGGGCGAAGACGGCGCGGGAGCGCGCGCGCAGGAAAGACAGAAGGATCCCGGCGCTGCCGAGCAGCAGCAAAACGGCGAAGAGGACGCCTTTCATGCCGTAGGGGGGCTCACGACCGAGCCGCGCAGCATACAGCAACTTCCCGCGTGCGCGGCAACGGCCTTCCGGCTGGACACGGATCGCCTTCCGGGAGACGATCTGCGCTCGCGCCCATGGAAAGCCACCTTCCGCCGATCGAGGCCCGGGACGTCAGCAAGTCCTTCGACGGTCGCCCCGCCCTCGACGGGGTGACGCTCTCGCTTGCCCCCGGCGAGATCCTGGGGTTGCTCGGTCCCAACGGCGCCGGCAAGACCACCTTCGTTCGAAGCGTCGTCGGCCGGGTCCGCCCCGACGCGGGAAGCCTCGCGGTCTTCGGCCTGGCCCCGACCGACCCCCGCTCCTCCCTCCTGCGCGGCTGGGTTCCTCAGGAGATCGCGCTCTATTCGCTCCTCTCTCCGCGCGAGAACCTCTACAGTTTCGGGCGTTATCAGGGACTTCCCGAGAGGGATCTGCCGGCCGCCACCGCGCGCAGCCTCGAATGGGCGGCGCTCTCCGAGCGCGCCGACGAGCGGGCCGAGCGCCTCTCGGGAGGGATGAAGCGGCGGCTGAACATCGCCGCCGGCACGGTCCACCGGCCGCGCCTGCTGCTGCTCGACGAGCCCACCGTGGGGGTCGACCCGCAGTCCCGCGAGCGCATCTACCGGATGATCGAGGAGCTCTCCGCCGAGGGCGTTTCGATCC
>JBOGJK010000599.1:0-4860 GCA_050745345.1 Thermoanaerobaculia bacterium | reverse complement strand
CTCGCCACGATCTGCGCGAAGGTCGTCTCTTCCCCCTGTCCGTGCGGGGAGATGCCGAGCATGACGTTGACCTTGCCCGAGGGGTGGAAGCGCACGATCGCGCTCTCCCAGAGGCCGCCGCCAAAGCCGACGGCGCCGGCCACCTGCGAGGGGCCCAGCCCGCAAATCTCGGAGTAGGTCGAGAAGCCGATGCCGAGGTATTCCCCCTTCGCGCGCATCTCCGCCTGCTTCCGGCGCAACCCCTTGTAGTCGGCCATCTCCAGGGCCTTGTCCAGCGCCGCGGCGTAATTGCCCGAGTCGTAGGTCAGCCCGGTCGCCACCGTGTGCCCGTCGGTAAACGGCGGGATGAAGTTCTGGCGCCGCAGGTCGGCGGGGTCGCGCCCGAGCTTCTGCGCCAGAAGGTCCACCAGGCGCTCGACGAGGAACGTCGCCTCGGGCCGGCCGGCCCCGCGGTAGGCGTCCACGGGAGTCGTGTTGGTGAACATGCCGTAGACGTCTTCGTGGATGTTCGGGATCTTGTAGGCGCCGGAAAGCATCAGCCCGTGCAGGATCGTCGGGATGCCGGTGGAGGCCGTCGAGAGATACGCCCCCATGTTCGCCCAGACCTTCGCGCGCAGCCCGAGGATGGTGCCGTCCTTCCTGGCGGCGAGCTCGACCTCCTGAACGTGGTCGCGGCCGTGGATGGTGGCCTTGTAGTTCTCGCTGCGCGTCTCGGTCCACTTGACGGGCCGGCCGAGCGCCTTGGAAGCGAAGATCACCATCGTGTCTTCGGGGTAGTGAGGGATCTTGCTGCCGAAGCCGCCTCCGACCTCCGGCGCGACCACGCGGATCTTGTGCTCGGGGATCCCCGTGTCGAGCGAGAGGAGGAAGCGCACGATGTGCGGGTTCTGCGACGTGACCCAGAGGGTGACCTCTCCGCTTCCGGAGGAGTATTGGGCGAGCGCCGCCCGCGGCTCCATGGCGTTGGGGATCAGTCTCTGGTTCCGGATCCGGTCGCGCACGACGACCTCGGCCGAACGGAAGGCGGCCTCGACGTCGCCGCCCTTGACGTTCCAGAGGAAGCAGACGTTGTCGGGCACGTCGGCATGGAGGCGCGGCGCCCCCTTCTGGGCGGCCCGCTGCGGGTCGGTCACCGCCGGCAGCGGCTCGTACTCCACTTCGACCGCGTCGGCCCCGTCGCGGGCGGTGTAGCGGTCTTCCGCCACGACGATCGCGACGGCGTTTCCGACGTAGCGCACCGTGTCGATCGCGATCGGGGGATACGGAGGCGTCTTGGTGTTGGAGCCCGGGACGACCCAGGCGCAGGGGATCGAGCCGAAGCCGGCGTCCTTCATCTCCTGGCCGGTGAAGATTCCGAGGACGCCGGGCACTCGGCGCGCCTTCTTCGTGTCGATCCTCTTGATCTTCGCGTGCGCGTAGGGGGAGCGCACGACCGAGAGGTGGGCCATGCCGGGAAGCGTGAAGTCGTCGGTGTACTTCGCCTGGCCGGTCAGCAGTCTCGGGTCCTCGCGCCGCTTGATTCCGGAGCCGAAGATGCGCGATGCCATGCTCGCCTCCTCTCCCTACGCCCGCATCCGTCCGGCGGCGTCCTTCACCGCGGCCACGATGTTCTGATAGCCGGTGCAGCGGCAGAGGTTGCCTTCCAGGCCGTGGCGGATCTGCGCCTCGGTCGGGCGCGGGTGGCGCTCGAGCAGCTCGCAGGCCGTCAGGATCATCCCGGGAGTGCAGAAGCCGCACTGCAGGCCGTGCTTCTCCCAGAACGCTTCTTGGATCGGGTGGAGCTTCCCGTCCCGGGCCAGCCCTTCGATCGTCGTGACGCTCGAGCCGCTGGCCTGGACGGCGAGCACGGTGCAGGACTTGACGGCCTTCCCGTCCAGCAGCACCGTGCAGGAGCCGCACTGGCTCGTGTCGCAGCCGACGTTGGTGCCGGTCAGGGCGAGCGTCTCGCGGAGGTAGTGAACGAGGAGCAGCCGCGGCTCGACCTCGTGGGAACGCCGGACGCCGTTGACGGTGACCGAGACGGGAAGCTTCATGGCGCCTCTCCCTTCCGGCGGAACGGGGACAGAGGCGGCATTCTATGCGCTCGGTCGCACGGCGTGTCAATCCGCCGGGCCCGCGGCGAGGGCGGGACGCCCAGGCTACGGGTGGCAGGTCAACGGTCAACGCCTCCGTGTGACCCTCGATGCGCGACAGCTACTTCGTCTCGACGGTCACCTTGTGGATGCGGCCGGTGAACCTGTTGGCGCCCTGCTTGTACTCCTCCGTCACCGGCGTCTCGTTGTCCATGCCGACATCCACTCCCTCGTCGGCGGAAAGAGTGAACGGCATCGTGCGCGGGACGCGCGCCTCGCCGACCTGCTTGCCGTCCACGCTCAGCCGGCTCACCCCGCCCGAGCCCGGCTTCCCGCCGTCATAGGCGAACTCGTACAGCACGGTGTGACGGCCCGGGCCGAGTGCCTGGGGCGATGAGACCGTGGACCGCTCCAGGCCCCCGAAGTTGTAGACCTCGTGCACCCGGTCCCCCTTCATGTACAGGCTCCAGCCGCCGAACCGCCCGGCCTGGGCGATGATCACCCCGTCCGCGCCGCCGCGCGGCACCTCCACATCGGCGGTGACCGTGTACGACCGTCCCTTGATGTTGATGGAGGCGTTCTCGGAGATGCCGGTCATCCCCTCGTACAGTGTCAGCGAGGTGCGGGGTCCCATGAGGTCCGGCCGTCCCGCGATGGAGGCGTCGAACCGCTCCACGCGGCGGTCGTCCAGCGGGAACACGTGGTTGCGAATGGCCTCTTTCGCGAACACGTCCTGCAGCTCCTTGAGCTTCTGCGGGTTCTGCGCCGCGAGGTCGTTGGCCTGACTGAAGTCCTCGGCGACGTTGTAGACCTCCCAGCGGTCCTCGTCGAAAGGCGGAAGCGGTGTGATCAGCCACGGAATGGAGTGCCGCGTGGCTGCGACCCAGCCGTCGTGGTAGATGGCGCGGTTGCCGAACATCTCGAAATACTGCGTCGTGCGACGGTCTTTGGCGCTCGGGCCGTCGAACGTGTAAACCATGGAGATCCCGTCCATCGGACGCTGCTTCGTGCCGTTGACCGTGGTGGGCTCCGGCAGTCCCGCCGCCTCGAGCACCGTCGGCGCGACGTCGATCACGTGGTGGAACTGCGAGCGAACCTCCCCATGCGCGCCCTTGATCCGCGCGGGCCAGGAGATCACCATCGGGTTGCGCGTGCCGCCGAAGTGCGAGGCCACCTGCTTGGTCCACTGGAAGGGGGTATTGCCGGCATGCGCCCAGCCGATGGAGAAGTGGGGGAAGGTCATCGGCCCGCCCCACTCGTCGATGTGTGGCAGCTGCGAGGAGACGTCGCTCACGATGCCGTTCAGCGCCAGCAGCTCGTTGTAGGTCCCATCCGGCCCGCCTTCGGCGCTCGAGCCGTTGTCCCCCACGATGTAGTAGAGGAGCGTGTTGTCCAGCTCGCCCATGTCCCGGATCGCCTGCACCAGGCGCCCGACCTCGTGGTCGGTGTGCTCGGCGAAGCCCGCGAAGGTCTCCATCTGCCGCGCGAACAGTCGCTTCTGGTCGGCCGAGAGCGAGTCCCACGCCGGGATCTCCGCCGGCCGGAGCGTCAGCTTCGTGCCCGCAGGCACGACGCCGAGCTCGATCTGACGAGCCAGTGTCTCCTCACGAAGCTTGTCCCAGCCCTGATCGAACTTCCCCTTGTACTTCGCGATCCACTCCTTCGGCACATGGTGCGGCGCATGCGTCGCGCCGGTTGCAAAGTAGATGTAGAACGGCTTGTCGGGCGTCAACGCCTGCTGGAACCGCGCCCAGGCAATGGCCTGGCTGGTCATGTCCGTCGTGAAGTGGTAGCTCGGATCGTGCGGCGGCTCCACCCGGGTCACGCCGTCGTAGATCGCGGGCGCCCACTGGTTCGTCTCGCCGCCGATGAAGCCGTAGAACTTGTCGAACCCGGATCGTGTGGGCCACCGGTCGTAGGGTCCCGAGACCGATGCTTCCCAGGGCGCCGTCTCGTGGTACTTGCCGAAGGCCGCCGTGCTGTAGCCGTTCAGGCGCAGGATCTCCGCCAGCGGCGCCACGCTGTTCGGCCGCACCCCGGTGTTGCCCGGGAAAGCCGTCGCCAGCTCCATGATGGCGCCCGCGTTGTTGACGTGATGGTTGCGGCCCGTCAGCAGGGCTGTCCGCGTCGGCGAGCAGAGAGCGGTGGTGTGGAACCGGTTGTAGCGGAGACCGCTGTTCGCGACGGCCTCGAGTGTCGGCATGTGGATCGGCCCGCCGAAGGCGCTCGCATGGCCGAACCCGATGTCGTCGATCAGCACGATGACCACGTTCGGGGCGTTGACCGGCGCCTTGACCTCGAAGCGCGGCGGTGCCTTGGCCTTGCGCGCGTCGACCTCGGTGATCGCCGGATACACCGGTTCCGCGAGCGGCAGCACGGTGCGGTCAGCAGAAGGGCCGGCGGCGGGCGGCTCTCCAGCCGTACCGGACCGGCCGGCCGGAGCCTTGCAGGCGAGCATGACGACGAGCCCCAGGAAGATGACGATCGCCCGCCTTGCGCTTCTCAAACTTCACCTCGACCTTTCCGCTACGAGTCTCGCTCGGTTCTCGAGCGAGTCGGCGGCGCGATGCTACCTCACGGGCTCGATGTCGCGCGTGTCAGTCCGTCGGTTCCTGCGGAGAAGGGCGCGCAGCGCGCGGCATCGGCCGCTCGGGGACGTCCTCGAGCAACCCTCCCGCGCCCATCGCCGCGAGGTCGCGGCGCGTCAGCCGCTCGCCGGCGAGCAGGCGCGGCAGCACCCAGTCCACCACGTTGACCTTCCGGCTGCGGGCGCAGCCGGGGGCGCCCA
>JBOGJK010000598.1:0-1619 GCA_050745345.1 Thermoanaerobaculia bacterium | reverse complement strand
GCGAGGAGGTCAAGGACTTCGAGAGCTTCGACGGCGACGATCCGCGGAGGCCGGAGCTCGTCAGCATCGACGGCTCTTTCAAAGCAGGGGTCGACCGAGACAAGGCGGGCATCATCTTCCTCGCCTCGCCGAACCCGGGCGATGTCTACCTCGAGGAGTTCTCACTGGGCAACGCCGAGGACGTGACGCAGATCCTCTCCACGACCTACGCGTACGGCAACGACACCGAGCTGGACCGGTTCGTTCCCGAGAAGCTCGCAAAGAGTCTCTGCTCCGGCGACTGTGTCGTCACGAAGAACTTCTCGCTTCTGGAGCCGGGCATTTTCGCCCGGAAGTACTTCGCGCCGGGAATCGGCTTCTTCCTGGAAGTGAATCCCGATACCGGAGAGGTCCTGGCGCTCGAGGCGTGCAATTTCGAGCCTTGCCTTTCCAAGCTGCCGACTCCGTGAAGACTCCGGGGACCTGCCTCATGCGCGACGAAGGCAAGGCACTCGGGAATCATCGGGCCGGTTGCGGCCACGCTGGCCGGAGCCAGCCCGCCCGATTCCGGCTGATGTTGCTGGCAGTCGTCCTGGTCGTCCCGCTCGCAACCGAGGCGGCGCGCGGGCAGGACCTGCCCTTCTATCTGCGAGACCGCGGCACCGGTGTCGCCACCTCGATGTTCGGCACCTACGTGCGCAAGGGGGAGCTGCTCGCGTACCCCTACTTCGAGTACTACGCCGACTCGAACCTGGAGTACAAGCCGAGCGAGCTCGGCTACGAGGGGGACGAGGATTACCGCGGGCGTTACCGCGCCTATGAATTTCTGCACTTCCTCGGGTACGGAATCACCCGCAACCTCGCCGTCGAGCTGGAAGCGGCCTACATCAGCGCCAGGCTGGAGAAGGACCCCTCCGATCCCTCCTCCATGCCCGACGTGGTCCAGGAATCCGGCCTGGGGGACGTCGAGGCGCAGCTGCGCTGGCGCTGGCTCGAGGAGAACGAGCGCCGCCCCGAGGCGTTCATGTACTTCGAGACCGTCTTTCCCTTCCAGAAGAACCGCAGCCTGATCGGCACGCGCGATTGGGAGTTCGCGCTGGGGTTCGGCGTGACCAAGGGCTTCCGCTGGGGCACGATGACCCTGCGCGCGACCGTCGCGTACACTCTGGAGGAAAACGAGGTCGATGCGGGGGAGTACGCGATCGAGTATCTCAAACGCCTCTCTCCCAAATGGCGCGTCGTCGCGCTCATCGAGGGACACCAGCTCGACGAGGTGTCCCTGATCACGGAGATCCAGTGGCAGTTCCACCCGCGCGCCTTCCTCAAGATCAACAACGGCTGGGGCCTGACCCCTAACGCCACCGACTTCGCCCCCGAGATCGGCGTGATGATCTCCTTCTGACGGGAAGTCCGACGGGAAGGGGCCCGGCTTCCCCCTACTCGATCCCCTGCAGGATGCGGGCGGCGATCGCGGCGTAGCCCGCGCGATTCGGGTGGAAGTGGTCGAGCGCCAGGCGGTCGGGGCGCCGCTCGAAGAGGTCGAAGACCGGCACGACGACGACGTCGGGGTAGGCCAGGGCGGTCTCCTGGACGAGGCTGTTCCAGCCGAGGATGACCGAGGCGCCGAGGCGGTTCCCCGA
>JBOGJK010000597.1:0-1870 GCA_050745345.1 Thermoanaerobaculia bacterium | reverse complement strand
CTCTCTGGCGGACGGAGCCTCGGGCGCCGGCTCGAAGAAGCCGGTGTCGATCGCCGGAGGGATCAGGACATGCGGCCTGTCTGCAGGGCATCCCCTTCGCTGGGCACGCCGCCACAGATCTCCGCCGAGGAAGTGGAGAACGTCGGCGCGCCGCCAGACCTCCGCGTAGTGATCGGGCCGATTGAGGCCGACGTAGTTCAGGTCGTATCCCCGGAAGCTGACGACGATGCGGCAGTCGAGGAGATCCTTCAGGTACATGCGGGGCGGTGCCAGGGCGCCAAACTCGAAGTGGACGATGTCGAACCCAAGGCGAACCAGCTCCGCGTCAAGATAGAGGCGCCGAAACGCGTCCGGGCCAAGGCGGGTCCATCCGCGCCACAGGTAACGAAGGGTGCGCCGGGGTGCGACGAAAAGACACTGGAGGAGGGCCAAGGGCGCGAGCAATGCGGCCCGCCACCGGGGCCGGTGCGGAAAGCCTACGTGCACGCGACGGCGGATCCCCTTCTCGTCTCCGAGCTGGGGGAACCGCGACCACTCCTCTTCTTCGCTCCGACCGCAAACCACGTGCACGTCCCAGCCGCGGTCGAGCATGCCGAGGAACTTGCTAACGATAAAGGTCTCCGAGACCCGAGGAAACGCGGGAACGAGAAGCGCTACGCGGCCCGGCATCGGCTCATCTCCTCCAGGAGCGCGACGAACTTCTCGACGTGGCGCGAGAGCGTGAATTGTCGCAGCACGCGCGCGCGCCCCTCACGTCCCATCCGGCGGCGAAGCTCCGGGTCAGCGGCCAGCCTGATCAGCGCGCTCGCCATGGCCGCCGGGTCCCGGACGGGAACGATGAAGCCCTCCAGGCCATCGGTGACCCCCTCCCTCGCGCCGCAGGAGTTGGTAATCACGACCGGCAGCTCGCATGCCATCGCCTCGATCACCGCGTTACAAAATCCTTCGCTGAGGCTCGGGAGAACGAAGACCCCCGACTGTCGAAGCTCGTCGAGTACTTCGACCGGGGTTTGACCGCCGAGCAACCGCACGTGATCTTGCAGGCCAAGATCGTGAATGGTGTAAAGGACCCGCTGCCGTTCCGGCCCGTCGCCAATGATCGAGAACTGCACGGGAACTCCCGCATCGACAGCATGACGAACGGCCTGGATGGCGTACGTCGTTCCCTTGACCCAGACGAGAGAGCCAACCGTCACAACGCGCAGGCACTCCGAGCGTTCGCGGCGGCTTGGCGGACTGAAGAACTCCGGATCGACTCCGGGATGGATGACGTACGACCGCCGCCGGTCGAGTCCGAACTGCGACGCCTCGTCCTCGATAGCCTCCGAGACGCAGTGGACGGCGGCGGCCCGAGCGAACATGACCGGGAGCCCCTCCCGTATTTTGCGCCGCAGATCGTGCGGGGCGACATCGATCTGGGAGCCGCGACAGCTGACGAGCACGGGTTTCCCGAGATCGAACAAAGAGACGTGGTCGATGGCCGCCGAGTTCCACGGGAAGTAGAGCACCTCGCACGAGACGCCGGCGAAGGGAAGCAGCCGATTCATCATCTGCAGCTTTCCGGCGACGGTCTCCTCACGCCGCGCCTGACGCCAGAAGACGCCGAGGGAGCGTGGGGCCCGCACGACGGCCCGCAGTGCCAGCCAGGCGAGCCGGAGCAGCCGCAGCAGGCGCGGACCGTCCCAGGCGGGGGCCCGGAGAGCCCGCAGGCGCGAGCGGAAGAACCATTTCCGGTCTGGCTTCCGGGCAACGGCGATCGTGACGTCAATGCCCGATGCCGACAGGCCCCGCATCAGGCGTCCCAGAAAGGTCTCCGGCGGCCAGGAGCTTCCGACGACGAGCAGGCGAAGACGCATCTTCTCAACCATAC
>JBOGJK010000596.1:0-1830 GCA_050745345.1 Thermoanaerobaculia bacterium | reverse complement strand
GGTACAAAGAGTCTCCAGGACCTCACCAAACTGGTCCTCGACAGGAGGCGATTGGGCAAGGGCCTTGAACGCAACTCCTGCCTCATCGAGTGCTCGAATTGACGGTTGACAGATACTCCGAAGTTCGGCGCACCAGAGGCTGAAGGCCGCGAGGGTCGGGTCGTTAGCCTCAAGCGGGCGCGTGTACTCGCTCGTTAGGAGCTTCTGCCGGAGCTCCCCGAGCCTGCGTTGCACGTCTTCGGTTCGGAGAGCGGATCCGAACTCACGTATAGTCAAAGTCTCCAAAGCAGAACGGGTTGCCCGAAGACTCACGCCTGTCTCAGTCATCGACCGCGCTCCGTCTTCGAATCTGCTGAAACTTTGGGGCGTGCCATCGTTCGATGAGGTTGGCCCGCCTCAAGGTCTTCCTCTGCCAGTTAACCGCAAGATGGTCAACAACTTGGTACAGCCACGCCTTGGGATTCTTGGCCGGGTCGAGTTTCCCCACCGCTAGCACAAAGGCGTCTTGGACGACGTCTCCTGCATCCTCGAAGGACATCCCGTGTTTCCGGACGGCACGGCGAACGAGCGGCAGGAAGAACATCCGGTAGAACCGCTCCAGATCAGCGGGATCGGGTGGCAACGACTCCGTAGGCACCGAGGCCGACTGCATCGCTTTATCCGTCACGGAGGCCCCTCACACCCGGTCACGGCATGATCTCTGAAGCTATATTGTCACGACGCATGGGGTCACCGCGGAAACCGCGGCACGGGAGGCGAAAACCGGGCGAAAGTCTACTTCTTGGCCTGTAGATGCTCGCGGAGCTCTCGAAGGGCGTCCGGGTCCGTCTTCCGCCGCTTCACCGACTCCCGGAGGAGCGCAACGGCTGCAAAGCCTTCGGGGACCATCTTCTGCTCCTGGATAGTGGGCAGAGCAGCCATGATCTCCCACTCGGCCTCACGGTGGTGGGACAGGGCGATGAGGGTTTCCGAGAGCACGACACGCAGGTACGCCACCCACGTTTCCATGCCGAGCGCGGCGTAGTCAGCGATTGCCCTGCGAAACGATTCAACGGCGTCCGGCAGGTTTCCATTGGCTCGGAGTGTCTCTCCAATGAGACCCTTGAGATGAGCGACCGCGAAGCGCTGCTTCGACGCTTGGAGAACGGGCAGAGCTCGCTGGTAGAGCAGCAGAGCCTCGTGCGACTGCCCGCTCTGTGTGGAAAGGTCACCGAGATTCAGCAGAACCAGGCCGTGGATGCCATTGTCTCTAGCCACAGCAGGGTCGTCCGCCATAGCTTCAAGCTTCCGCCGAGCTGCACCCGTTTTCGACGAGTTCTTGAGAGCCATCGCTTCCAGGAAGCGACACTTGAGCGCTTCCCGTTCCATGCACAACTTTTCGAAGCTCTGGGTGAGCGATGGAAGAAGCTCAAGGGCACGTTCGTAGTGGCCACAGTCGTAATACAGCGTCAGCCGCGCGTAGGCGATGTTCGCCAGGGCCGGCCCCGGGTTCACGACATGACGAAAGGCCGCGTCTGCCCTATCCAGCCAGAGCTCAGCGGCGTCGCGGCGACCGAGCAGGCGCAGGGCGGACCCCGCGAGCAGAGCCGCCTCTCCCAAGAAGTAGTCGCGCTCGTCAAAGAACCCGAGCGAATCCCTCTCGAGCAGCCACTGGTAAATCCCGATCGCTTCGACGGCCACCGATCTCGGCGAGGCATCACCCATGCTGCGGAGCTGAGAAAAAATTGAGAGAAGAACGTCCGGATCGCTTAGGGTTTCGGCTACGAGATCCTCAGAACGCTCCACGACCGCGGCATCGAGGTAGCGCTGCGCGATCACAGCGGCTTCGGC
>JBOGJK010000595.1:0-1750 GCA_050745345.1 Thermoanaerobaculia bacterium | reverse complement strand
GTCCCGTTCCGGCCGGACCAGGTGCCGGTGATGATCGAAAAGGCGCAGTCCGTGCTGCGCATGCGGCGCCACGTGCGCTTCGACCAGCCGGACGATTTCGGGATCGTGACGCCCGACAAGATGATCGAGAGCTTCCAAGGCATCACGAGGGGGATCACGCTCGCGATGGTCTTCATCGCCCTCGTGTCGCTCGTGATCGGCGGCGTGGGTGTCATGAACATCATGCTCGTCTCGGTGACCGAGCGCACGCGCGAGATCGGCGTGCGCAAGGCGGTCGGCGCCTTTCGCCGGGACATCGTGCTGCAGTTCCTGACCGAGGCGACGACGCTGTCGCTGATCGGGGGCGCCATCGGCGTGGCCGTCGGGATCGCGGTGCCCGCCGCCGTCAAGAAGGTCTTCGAGGCGCTGCCGGCCGAGACGCCTCTTTGGTCGATCGTCGTGGGCCTGCTCGTTTCGATCTCGGTCGGCATCTTCTTCGGCCTCTACCCGGCCGTCAAGGCCTCGCGCCTGGACCCCATCGAAGCCCTGCGCTACGAGTAGCGGTTGCCGGATAGAATCCGGCGACCGTACATGGCTCTGAACCCCGAAGATCCCCTGCTACCTCTCGCCCGGCTCGCTCAAGATCGACCCGAACTTCGATCCGCTGCGCGGCAGCCCGCGGTTCCAGAAGCTCGTCGCGAGCAGAAGTATCCGAAGCTCTCGGTCCGCGACGCCGTTCACGCGGCCTCGATGCTCCGGAACGGGCTGAAGCGAGTGATCAGTGTCGACGCCGACTTCGACCAGATCCGCGAGATCCGTCGGATCGAGCCGGACGCGGCGTGACCCGAGGCCTGAGAAGGGTTCTTGTCCCCTTGGCGCGGGGGGATGACGAATCTGCCGCGCCGGCGACCGAAAGTGGGCGTGCTCTGCGGCGGCCGCGAACGGCTGTGAGATACTCTCCTGAAGTCCGAGGGCGCCTCCCGGGCGCCCTCTTTGCGGCGTTCCCCCAGGGACGCGGGAGGCGTGAGATGTCTGTTCGGCGTTTCTCTTTGGTTCTTCTTTCTCTCGTTCTAGCCCTCCTCGCAAACGCGGCCGCGGCTCAGACCTGGAGCCCAGAGCAGCAGGAGATCTGGCGATTCGAAGACCAGCAGTGGAAGATGGAGGCGGAGAAGGATGCGAGCTGGATCGAAAAGATGGTGCACCCCAATCTGAGCTGCTGGGACGTGGCCCAGCCCGGGCCGCAGAACAAGGCGTCCCTGCAGCGCTGGCTGCGCTACGGTTACACAAACAACACGACCCTCGAGCACGAGCTTTTCCCGATCTCGGCCACGATCACGGGCAACGTCACCGTCGTGCAGTACCGCTATATGGTCGGGCGTGAGAACTACAAGAAGGACCGCGAGACGGTGACCGGTCGCTACACGGATATCCTGATCAAGGAAGGGGGCCGCTGGCTCTTCATCGCCTGGGCTGGCGGCGAAGACCCGAAGAAATAGCGGATCGCGGGAGTATTCGGCCGCGCTCTATCCGCTCGTGCGCGAGCTGATGACGGAGGGGGCGGTCGTCTTCTTCTGCTTAGGACTCGTCGAGAAGGTGGCCGGCATCTCTTCGACTCCCTGCGTGGCAACCCGCGGTTCCAGAAGCTCGTGGCAAGCGCGGGCGCGAAGTAGAATCCTCGCGTCTCGATGACGCTTTCCACCGGCACGCGCCTGGGTCCCTATGAAGTCCTCGCGCCGCTCGGCGCGGGAGGGATGGGAGAGGTCTATCGGGC
>JBOGJK010000594.1:0-3243 GCA_050745345.1 Thermoanaerobaculia bacterium | reverse complement strand
CGAGGCCGGCCGCGAGGGCCTCCGCCAGCCGTCCGGCCCCGCGGGCGGCGACGTGGGAAGCGGCGGCGGCCGCTTCGGGGGCCCGGGCGTTGGCGAGCCACCAGGCCGTCGCCGCGACGACGAAGGCGTTGCGCGCGAGCTGTGTAGGATCCATCTGCCAGAGATCGTCCGCGCTCGAATGGATGATCTCGTCGGGCCAGTTGGTCAGTGTCGTGCCCGGCACGCCGACCCACGAGTCGTTGAAGACAAGATGGTCGGTCGAGTCGAAGTAGGGGACCGCGCGGGCGGCGTACGGCTCGCGCGTTCCCAGGCGGGAGAAGATCGGCTTCGTGAAGCCCACACCGGGCGGGATCGATTGCGCCTGCCAGGCGGGCAAGTACGCGTTGTTGCCCGCGATGACCATTTCCAGGATGCTCTGCTGCACGTCTGAGAGGAACGATGGGCGCGACCAGGGGGTGCGCGCCATGTGCTGGACCCTCCCACCGACCGACTGTTTCGCCCCGACCATGTCCTGATTGAGGTTGGCCAGGACCTTCTTCTCTTCTCCCGGGTGGTCGGCGAAATAGCGGTACTCCGAGTAGATCTCGTCGCACCACCAGAAGCGGATGCCCCGGCGCGGCCTCGGAAGCCTTCCCTCTCCGATCAAGCGGACCAGCGCCCGGCCGATCTCCAGCATGCTGGCGACTCCGGATTGGTTGTCGTTGGCGGAAAACCTCTCCTCCTGGAGGTGGCTGGTCAGGACGATTTCGGGCAGGTTCGGGTCGATCCCCGGAATGCGCGCCTCCACCATGGCCGTCTGGCGCTGTGGCTCGAACGCGGAGTCGACAGCGATGCGGACCCGCAGCGCCGGCGGCCGCACCTCTGCCTCCTCGGAGAAGATGCGGCGCGCTCCCTCGCCGCGCAACCGGTCGGAGATCGCCTTGCCGGCCCGGGCCGAGAGCACGAAGGCGAAAGTCGTCTTCTCGCCGTTGGGGCCGTCCCGCTCCGGGACCCTCTGCCAGGCGATCTGGTCCGGCGCGTCCGAAAGGGCATTCAGGCGCGTCGAGGACCACGCGAGAATTCCGGCCGCGCCCCGCCGCCAGACCGCCTGCTCCATGACGGCCGACAGACTCCCGTAGGCGAGCACGACCTTCCCGGCAACGTCGTGGCCCTGGTAGTCCGCCGGGCGATCGCCCGCGCCCACGTCCACCAGGTCGGCCGTGACGTCGGCCGGGCGCGAGTAGTCGGCAATCGAGGTCGCGACCTCGGCATAGGAGCCGAGCTTGGTCTCCCTGGCCGCGTCTCCGGCGCCCTCCAGCAGCCAGGCCTCCGCGCGGCGGCAGGACCACGCGGCGTCCTCCATCTCCTGGTCGATCCAGTTTACGTCCGAGAGGCCGGCTCCCTTGGCCCTCACCATCACCTCGCGGGCGACGGCGAAGTAGTCGGGGGAGCCCGAGAGCTTGTGCCACCGGGTCGTCGCGCGCAGCGTCTCGAAGGCGAGGTCGCCCGAGAGCTCGTTGACGAGGAGCCGCTCGGTCTTCTCGTCGACGAAGGGGGAGGTCTGGGCCGGCAGTGCCGCGGAGAGAGCCAGGGCGGCCGAGAGCGCCAGTGCCTTGCGGGTCATGCGTCTTTCCTTCCTTTCGCGCCCCGCCGCGGGGCTCGGGCCGGGGGAGCCGGTGGCGCGGAGTCTCCAACGGCCGGTCATGCCGCGTCAAAGGTCAGGATGAGCAGCGTGCGGTCGTCCTCCAGGGGAGTCGGGCCGACGTGCGCCGCGACGGCGGCCAGAACGGACCGGACGAGCTCGTCGGCAGGACCATCTGCCTCCCGCGCGAGCAGCGCCTCGAGACGCTCGTAACCCCACGGCTCCTCTTCGGCGTTGGCCGCCTCGACGATTCCGTCGGTGAAGAGCACGAGGCGGTCCCCGGGGGCGAAGGGGAAATCCTTCGAAGGGTAGGCGATGTCGCGCCCGGGCAAGAGGCCGATCGGCAGGGCGGGCAACTCCAACCGCTCGACCCGTCCGCGGGAGACCCGGTAGGGAGCGGGGTGCCCGGCGTTGGTCAGGGTCCCCACGCGCCGCCCGGCGTCGTAGGCGAAGAAGGTGAGCGTCGTGTAGAGGCGGCGCTCCGAATCGCGCGCGCGGCGCGCGCGCTGGCCGAGGCGCGCGAAGGCCTCGGAGGCAGGCACACCGAGCTCGATGAAGCTCGCGAGCGATGCCCGCGCCGCGGCCGCGACCAGGCCCGTGGGCAGGCCGTGCCCGGCGACGTCCCCGATCGTCACGGCCGTGCGCCCGTCGGGCATCGGAAGAATGTCGTAATAGTCCCCTCCCAGGTCCGCCGCCGGCTCGAAGTGGGCCGCGGCCTGGAAGCCCTTCCAGCTTCCTCCCGATTCCGGCAGCAAGCTCTCCTGGATCGCCCGGGCGACGGCGAGCTCCGCCTCGAGCTTCTCCTTGAGGGCGGTTTCCTGGAGCAAGTTCTGGATGGACGCCGCCATGTGGTCGAAGGAACGGGCCAGATCCCCGATCTGGTCGCGCGACTTCGAGTTGATCCGCATGGAAAAATCGCCGTGCGAGATCGCCTCCGTGGCCCGCGTCAGGCGGTTGACGTTGCGCACGATCGTTCCGACCAGCACGAATGCGATCGAAAGCGCGACGAGGTAGACGAACAGAAGCGCTCCCGCGATGCTCAGGAAGACGACCCAGAAGACCCGCCCGATCTCGGGCACGCCCTGCGTGAAGAGCTGATCGAACAACACGCGGGGCGAGGTCGCCGCGGAAAGGACCGCGACGTTTCGGCCCGTCTCCGCATCCTCGCCGGCGGCGTTCCGGGCGGTCTCGAGGTAGAAGGCGCGGATCCACTCGGAGTCCCAGAGGCCCCTTCCCGGCGACGGCCGATCGCGGGGCCGGACTTGGATCCCGGGCTCCTCCGGATCGGGGTCTTCGCGCGTCCGGGTCTCGATCCGGATCCCCCGCCGACTGCGATCCTTCTGTCCGCGCACGGCGCCGACGGTGTAGCCGGTCCTGTCCGCCAGCTCCTGAAGCCAGGGCGCGCCCGGGTCGGACAGCCGCAGGAGCTTGGCCACGGGCTTGCGTCCCTCCGGCACCGCCAACCAGAGCTCCTTTCCCTCGACGAGGAAGCCGGGGCGCGCCAGACCGGCCATCCACCAGGTGTCTCCGGGGCGAAGCCAGGGGACGTCCGAAGCCACGATCCGCGCCCCGTCGCCGCGCACGACCGGGTGGGAATTGCTGGCACCCGCGGCCGCTTCGCC
>JBOGJK010000593.1:0-2502 GCA_050745345.1 Thermoanaerobaculia bacterium | reverse complement strand
TTCCAGTACTCGTTCGCGAAGGCGCGCTCGGTCCCCTCCTTCTGGGTCACCTGGTACTGGAGCGGCGTCAGCTTCTGCCGTAGTTCCTCGTCCGACGGCTTCCGGAAGCTGCCGGTCCAACCCTTCGGCGCCGCCTGCCCCGTCGCCAGCGCCGGCAGCAGGAGAGCGAGGAGGGCGGCGGCGATTGCAGCGACTCTCATCGGTGGCCTCCCGCGACCTCGCCCCAGATCTGCTTGAGGCGCGCGTCCCTTCCGCACCCCAGGCGGTAGGAGTTGTAGCGGAAGGGGTTCTTCTTGTAGAAGTCCTGGTGGTACTCCTCCGCGCGATAGAAGGTCGTCGCGGCCGTGATCTCGGTCGCGATCTTCCCCGCGAAGCGCGGCTCTTGCTCGAGCTTCGCCTTCGACGCCTCGGCCGCGCGGCGCTGGCTCTCGTCGGCGTAGAAGATCGCCGAGCGGTACTGCGAGCCGTAGTCGCAGAACTGCGCGTCCTTCTGGAAGGGGTCCACGTTGCGCCAGAAGATCTCGAGCAGCCGCTCGTAGCTGATCCGGGCCGGATCGTAGATGACCTCGACGGCCTCCGCGTGGCCGGTGCCCCCGGCGGAGACCTGCTCGTAGTTGGGGTTCTTCGTCCGGCCGCCGATGTAGCCGGACGTGACGGAGAGGACTCCCGGCACCCCCTCGAAGGCCGTCTCGGCGCACCAGAAGCAGCCGCCGGCAAAGATGGCCGAGGCGCGCGAGCCTGCCTCGCCGGCCACGGCAGAGGCCGCGGCCCCGAAAGAGAGAACGGCCGCGATCCAGAAGCGTGATCTCAAGTAAGGTCCTCCTGGCGACAAGGAGAGAACAGCGTCACCGGCAGATTAGATTCCACGGCCGCCGGAGGGTTTCACCGCCCCGCCGGAGGGCGCCGGCATTCGTCCTGGCGTCCCGGCTCCGCCGCCGGCTCACATTCCGGCACTCTTGCGAGGCAGGGTCGCCACGAACCCGACGCCGCGGGCGATCCAGGCGGAGAGCGCGGGCGCGCTCCTCAAGCCGGCGGGCCCGACGTAGACGAAGCCGGGCAGGGGCCGGCCGGTGAAGTCCATCGGCCGGGCGTGCGGCTTCCGGAGAACCTCTTCGTACCCCTCGGGACCGACGCGCACCATCAGGTCCCTCCCGATGACGCCGCAGCACATGTGCCCGCGGAGGAGAAACGCGACGCCGCCGAACATGCGGCGCTCCTCGGCAGGAGCGCCGCGGCGCAGGGACCGGCGGACCCGCGCGACGAGCTTTTCGTCGAGTCGAGCCCGCCCGGCCGCCGCGCTCCGGGTCCTCGCCGCGCGACCCTTAGACCTCCGTGGCGCTTTCGAAGCCGTTCTCATCCGCGCTCCTGCCGTAGATCGCCGGCACGGGAACCTCCAGCAGGCGCAGGTATACCGCGAGCTGCCCGCGGTGGTGATACCAGTGGTTGAGCAGCAGGCTCCGGATCAAGGCCGCGAACGGGGTCAGGCATGTATTCGTGTATTATTTGCGGTCGCGAAACCGCCGCCGGCCTTCAGGAGGCCGTCTTGAGCTCCCGGGCCCGACCGACGGCATCGAGCCTGCCGGTCCGCACGTCGTACAGGAAGCCATGGATCGGGATCCCGCGGGGCACGAGCGGGTGCGAGCGGATTCGCCGCACGTCGGTTTCCACGCTCTCCCGCTGGTTTCGGATCGTCAGCCAGTCGATGAACTCTCCTTCCGTCGAGCCTTCCCCGCCGGGGTCCTGCCAGCCGTCGGGACCGAGGCTCGCGGTCTTTAGGCTCGACGCGAGCAGCCGCCTCATCACCTCGTCGGTGAACGTCTCCATGCCGCAATCGGTGTGATGGACGACGAACCACTCGCTCGTGCCGAGCAGCGTGTAAGAGATCACGAGCGACCGGATCGCGTCGTCGCTCGCGCGCCCACCGGCGTTGCGGATGACGTGGGCGTCTCCCTCCGCGAGCCCGGCGAACTTCGCCGGGTCCAGGCGCGCGTCCATGCAGGTCAGGATCGCGAAACCGCGCGCCGGCGGCATCGCGAGCGCTCCCTTCGCTCCGAAGTGGGCGGCGTAGGCCGCGCTGGCGGCGAGAACTTCTTTCAGGATCGTGCTCATCGGGGCGTCCTTTCTGGATCAATGCGGTTGCGTTGCAGCCGGCCGGAAGTGTCGAATGTTCTCCTTCTCGACCCGAGCGCGGCCCGGGAGGCGGGCAAGAAAAAACCCGCTCCGGCGGCGCCGTCGCGGGTTGGTGAGCCGTGAAACCTGGGTCTCGAGGTGGGGCCGGGTTAGACGCGCTCCTTTCCCGCGACGTCGCGACAACGACAACAGGCGGAGGCGAACCGGCGGTGATTCACGGTCGGCACTCTATAGACCGCCGGGCCGCGGGGGAAACAAATGTGACGAAGGGTCCCGAATCGGGTTCCAATGGCGAGCGGCGCCGGACGCGGTCCCGGCGTCGTGTCAGGGCCGGACGCCGGCGGCGGACCGCTTCTCGAAGAATCGTTGGAC
>JBOGJK010000592.1:0-2051 GCA_050745345.1 Thermoanaerobaculia bacterium | reverse complement strand
TGTTGGCCGCGATGGCCGTTCCGGCCACGAACGCGCAGGAGAGATAGAGCAAGGCCCTCCGCCGCCCGCGCGCGCCCGCGTCTTCCGGTCCGCCGGACGCCGCTTCCCCCTCGAACAGCCGGTGCGCGAAGACGAAGAGGGCGACGTAGTAGGGAAACGCCAGCAGGTGGGGGTGCAGGTCCGCGTGGAAGAACGTGAAGAAGGGGAACTCGTTGATCGTGTCCCCCTTGGCGATCACGCGCGAGGCGTGCCAGTAGTCGAAGCCCCGGTGGAACGGCGCCCGGATCGCGTCGATCGCTCCCTGGACGTTCCCCGCGAACACCGCCACGAAGCCCGAGGCGAGCGCCGCGGCCCCGCTTCCCTCCGTGAGGCGCCTGCCGAGCGAGGCCGCCGCCACGAAGGTGTAGCCGGCGAAGGTCGCGACCGCGAGGTTGTAGGACACGAAGGGGGTGACGGAGGCGAGCTTCGCCAGGACGGCCGCGAGCAGGTACCCCCAGTAGTAGTAGTTGATCGTCTTGCCCGACATCCACGGGTCGAGCGGCGGCATCGCGCCGTGCCGCGCGATCGAATTGAAGAAAGCCAGATCCATGAACTTCTCGGCGCCCAGGATCTCGGGCTCGGCCGCGCGGATGGCGAGGAAGATCGCCGTCGCGCCCCAGAACCAGAGCAAGGCGCGTGTCTCCTCGGGGCCCCAGAACTTCGAGCGGTCGCCGCCGGCCCGACTCTTGCGGTAGAGCCACCAGGAGGCGCCGCCGACGAGAAGGAGAGCGATGAGCAGCAGCCGCCGGTCGAAGGGAATCCGCGGCAGAAGCGTCCCCGCCCACGCGAGGTAGGCCACCAGGGCGAGCCCGATCGGCCGGCAGAGCAGCGCCGCGTCGCGCCGGTTGCCGAAGAAGAGGCGCAGGATCGGCAGTGCGGCGAGGCCGAGCGCCTCGACCGTGAGCACCCATGCCAGAATGTCGCGCACTTCGTCCAACAGTGTAAGGGAGAAGTCGAGAGCCGATGCCGCTCGAGGAGTACCGCAGGAAGCGCCGATTCGGCGTGACGCCGGAGCCGGAAGGGAAGAAGACGCCGGCCAGGCCGCGCGGCAAGTCGCTCGCCTTCGTCGTGCAGAAGCACCGCGCGACGGCGCTCCACTACGACTTCCGCCTCGAGTGGAAGGGCGTGATGCTCTCCTGGGCCGTCCCGAAGGGGCCCTCGTACGAGCCGGCCGTCAAGCGCCTCGCCATGCAGGTCGAGGACCATCCGATCGCGTACAACCGGTTCGAAGGGATCATCCCGGGTGGGGAGTACGGCGGCGGCACCGTCATGATCTGGGACCGCGGCACCTGGACGCCGGAGATGCCGGAGGTGGACGCGGCCTTGAAGAGGGGGGACCTCAAGCTCTCGCTCGACGGCCAGAAGCTCCACGGCTCCTGGGTGCTCGTCCGGACGCGCGGCCGACCGGGGGACCGGAAGCCTTCGTGGCTGCTGATCAAGCACCGCGACGAGTGGGCGAGCAGGGAGGACATCACGGAGCTCGCGCCCCGGTCCGTCGTCACGAATCGCCTGCTCGTCGAGATCGCCCGCGACGAGGGAGGAGACGTCGAGAAGGCGGCCGACGGCGACCCGCCGGCGCTCCTTCGCAAGATCCTGAAGGACCCGGATCTGCTCGCTCCGCTGAAGAAGGGGCGCCGCAAGGCGGTCTGGCACTCGAAGAAGGGCGTCTCTTGAGGAGGTCCGCCGAGCGCGTCCCCTTCCGCGTCAAGCCGATGCTCGCGACCCTCGTCGGCGAGCCGTTCCACAGGCCGGGGTGGGTTTACGAGGAGAAGTACGACGGCTACCGCATCCTCGCCTACAAGGAGGGCAAGCGCGTGACCCTCCTCTCCCGCAACGGCAAGGACCGCACCGGGAGCTTCGCCGACGTCGCGAAGGCCGTCGCGGCGCTGCCCGACCGGTCGCTGCTGCTCGACGGCGAGGTCGTCGCCTTCGACCGCCGCCTCGTCTCCCGGTTTCAGCTCCTGCAGGAAGGAGAAGCGCCCACCGTCTACGCCGTCTTCGACTGCCTGTAC
>JBOGJK010000591.1:0-2980 GCA_050745345.1 Thermoanaerobaculia bacterium | reverse complement strand
GGAATTGAGATGACGATCCTGGCCGGCTCCCGCCTCGGACCCTACGAGATCCAGGCCCTCCTGGGCGCCGGCGGGATGGGGGAGGTGTACCGGGCGCGGGACACGCGGCTCAATAGAACGGTCGCGGTGAAGGTGCTGCCTGCGGGGGTCGCTTCGTCCGAGGAGCTGCGCCAGCGCTTCGAGCGGGAGGCCCAATCGATCGCGCAGTTGAGCCATCCGCACATCTGCGCGCTCTACGACGTCGGGCGGGAAGGCGAGACCGAGTTTCTGGTCATGGAGCTGCTCGAAGGCGAGACGCTCGCCGAGCGGCTCGCAAGGGGGCCATTGCCGATCGGAGAGACGCTCCGGTTCGGTGCCGAGATCGCGTCCGCCCTCGACGGGGCGCATCGCAAGGGGATCGTCCATCGCGACCTGAAGCCGGGCAACGTCATGCTGACAGCCTCGGGCGTTAAGCTGCTCGACTTCGGCCTCGCGAAGGTTCTCGCTCCAGAGGGGCCGATCGAGAGCCTGACGTCGGCTCCGACGGCGGGCAAGGACGTCACGCGGGAAGGGGCGATCCTGGGCACGCTCTCCTCCATGGCTCCCGAACAGCTCGAAGGCAAGCCGGCCGACCAGCGGGCCGACATCTTCGCTCTCGGCGCGGTGCTCTACGAGATGGCGACGGGCCGGAAGGCCTTCAGCGGCGCGAGCCAGGCTTCGCTCATCTCGGCGATCCTGTCGTCGGAGCCGCCGCCCCTCACGTCGGTGCAGCCGTTCCACCCGCCCGCGCTCGATCGCGTTGTCCGCACGTGCCTCGCGAAGGACCCGGGCCGGCGC
Organism: Thermoanaerobaculia bacterium; assembly: GCA_050745345.1. GTDB lineage: Bacteria > Acidobacteriota > Thermoanaerobaculia > UBA5066 > Gp7-AA6 > DATBFU01. The sequence goes on along the minus strand of JBOGJK010000591.1, from coordinate 2,164 downwards.
TGGCAGGCGGCGCACGACGTCGGGCTGCAGCTGGCGGCGATCGCGGAGGCTTCCCCGGCTCCAGCGCCCGGGGCTCCGGTTTCCGGCCGCCGCCGTCCCGTCTGGCTGCCGTGGGCCGTAGCCGCCGCCTGCCTCGCCGCGGCCATTCTGGCGCTTCTGCGCGGGCGCGCTCCCGCCGGGCGGCCAGCGCCGGTCGTGCGGTTCGCGGTGGCGCCCCCGAGCGGGCGGGCCTTCTTCCCGACCTTCGAGACAACGGAGCTTGCGGTCTCGCCCGACGGATCGCGGATCGCCTTCGTGGCGACCGGCGGGCCGAGCTCCGGCCCGAGCGCGACCGCCGTGGCGGCGGAGGCGGAGGCGGGAAGAGGCATCTGGGTCCGGGATCTCTCGCAGCTCGAGGCACGGCCGGTCGCGGGAACCGAGGGCGCGTCGTCGGTTTTCTGGTCCCCGGACGGCAAGACCATCGGCTTCTTCACGCCGGGCAGTTTGAAGCGGATCGAGGTCTCGGGCGGCGCGCCCGTGCCCATCTGCGACTTGCCCGTGGGGGGAGGCAGGTCCGGCACCTGGGGCGCCGGAGGGGACATCCTGTTCACCAACATCCAGAAGGCGACCATTTCCCGCGTCCCGGCGGCGGGCGGGACGCCCGAAACCCTGATCGAGGGCGATGCTTCGCGCGGCGAGATGCGGCTCAATTGGCCCTGGTTCCTGCCGGATGGGAAGCGATTCCTTTACGTCCTGAAGCTTCGCGACGGAGGCGGCAAGATCATGCTCTGGGAACCCGGAAAGCCCCCTCGCGCGCTGCTGCCCGTGGTCTCAGCCGTGCAGTACATCGAGCCGGGTTATCTCGTCTTCGCCCGCGAGGGCGTCCTCCTAGCGCAGCGGTTCGACTGGAGGAAGGGGACCCTGACGGGGGAGCCCTTCTCGATCGCCGAGCGGGTGGCGTACTTCCTCACGAGCGGACACGCCTCCTTCGCGGTGTCGCAGTCGGGCACCCTGGCGTATCAGTCTCACGACAGCGTCAGCCGGATCGTGTGGCTCGACCGCGCCGGCCGCGAGCTCGGGACCGTCGGCCCCCCCGGCAACTACTTCAACCTCTCGGTCGCGCCGGACGGGCGCAGGCTCTTCTACGACCGGACGCAGCCGGGGATCGGGACGTTCGACGTCTGGTCCTTCGATCTCGAGAGGCAGGTCGAAGGTCGCGTCACGTCTTCTCCGCTGACGGAGTTCGCGGCCACCGAGCTGCCGGGCCGCAGGGACATCGTCTATTCGTCGTCGCGCGGGGGGCAGCCCCAGCTCTATCGCCTGGACCCTGCGAGCGGCCGCGAAGAGCAGCTTGCCCCGGGGTCCGGCACGTTCCAGATCGCACAGGACGTGTCGCCTGACGGGAGCACCCTCGTCTACGTCGAGCGGACGCCGCAGAGCCCTTTCGACATCTGGACGCTGCCCCTTTCCGGCGCCGGCAAACCGACGCCGCTGCTCCAGTCCCCGTTCAGCAAGTCGGAAGTGCGCTTCTCCCGGGACGGGCGGTTCCTTTCCTTCATCTCCGACGAATCGGGCCGACTCGAGGCCTACGTGATGCCGTACCCCGGGCCGGGCGAGAGGATCCGTGTCTCGACCGGCGGAGCGCGCCTGGCGCGCTGGAGCCGCGACGGCCGGGAGCTCTTCTATCTTTCCCTGGACCGGCGTCTCATGTCGGTGCCCGTGCGAACCGGGCCCTCCCTTCAGCTCGGGACTCCCGTGGAGCTCTTCGCGCTCTCTGGCAGGCCCTGGATCAATTTCGAGACAGCCCCGGACGGCAAGCGCTTTCTCGCCAGCGTGCCCGACGTGATCGCCGGAGAACAGCCGCTCACGGTCGTCTTGAACTGGGCTCCCGAATCCGGGCGGTAGGTTGAGATCTCGCTTGACAGTCTCCTCTTCGGTCCTCCATAATGGAGGAGTTTTGGAGGAATAATGGCGACTCTCAACGTCAAGAATTTGCCTGATGCTCTCTACCGGAAGCTGCAGAAGCGGGCGAAGCAACAGCACCGGTCCGTCGCGCAGGAAGTCACCAAGATCCTGGACGACGCAGTCGAGTCGCCCGAGCCGCTCTCGATCCTGACACTCAGGGGTCTCGGCAAAGACCAGTGGAGAGTCGATGTGGACTCCCTGCTGGTCCGCGCGGCCGAGC
>JBOGJK010000590.1:0-4976 GCA_050745345.1 Thermoanaerobaculia bacterium | reverse complement strand
GTGTCGATGCGACGCTCTCCTGTCCGGCGCCGGTGGGGTTCTTTACGGTGACGCCGTGCCGGCTGCTGGACACGCGGGTTGCGGGACCGGCGCTGGCGGCGGGATCGGATCGAACGTTCGTGCTGGCGGGGCAGTGTGGCATCCCGGCGGAGGCGCGAGCGGTAGCGGTCAACGTGACGGCGGTGGGGCCGACGACGGGAGGGGATCTGAAGCTACAGCCGGGCAACACGCCCTTGACGGTGACCTCGGTGCTCAACTACCGGGCGGGGAGGACGCGGGCGAACAATGGCGTGTTCGCTCTGGGAGCGGCGGGAGATCTGTCCGTTCATTGCGACCAGCCCTCCGGCTCCGTACACGTCGTCCTCGACGTCAGCGGCTACTTCGAGTAGGCGCGTGCGGGACGTCGCTCGGCTGCTTCGGTCGGCCTTCCCGATCTGGCTCGCGTGCTCTCTTGCCGGCGCCCAGCCCGCCCGACTGGTGAAGGACATCAACCCTGGTGCTTTCTTGCTCAGCGAATCCTCCAATCCCGCATCGTTTGTCGCTGTCGGCAGCCTGCTCTACTTCCGCGCTCAGACGGTCACGGACGGAGAAGAGCTCTGGCGAACCGACGGCACGGAAGCGGGCACGGTTCTGGTCAAGGACATCTGGCCCGGGCGAGGAGGCTCGGAACCTTCGGCTTCCACGCCGATCGGAGCGAATCTCTTCTTTGCCGCTGCGGACGGCGGTTATGCCGGCGCGCTGTGGAAGAGCGACGGCTCGGCCGCCGGAACGACCCTCGTCGCTCGCGCGGCGCCCACGGGCGAGGCGAACTCGTTCTGCAACGTAAACGGCACTTTGTTTTTCGCCGGCTCAGACGATGCTCACGGCGCCGAGCTCTGGAGGAGCGACGGGACGCTTCCTGGAACGGCCCTCGTCAAAGACATCGAGCCAGGGCAGAAGGGGTCACGCCCTCGAATGCTCGCCAGCGTGGGAAACACGCTCTTCTTCTTCCGAAGCGACCCGCTCGGGCATTTCATCAGGGACCTCTGGAAGAGCGACGGTACGGACGTCGGAACGGTCCTCGTCCGATCGGGACTCGGCGGCCAAGCCGCGCCGATTGGGCTCAACGGAAGGGCGGTCCTCCCAGGTTGCGACTCGGCGGTCGGGTGCGGTATCTGGTCGAGCGACGGAACCGGCTCGGGCACCGCCCTGCTCAAGACCACGACGGAGCTGCTGTTGTTTCCGCTCGAAGGAGTCGCGTATTTTCCCGTCGACAACGACGGCTCCGCCGAGCTCTGGAAGACGGACGGCACGGCGGCGGGAACGGTCCTCGTCGCCACACCTCTCTCGAATGCGGGGTTACCCATTTTTCCCTACTCTTTCGCGGCTTTGGGCGGGACGCTCTATTTCCTCGGATTCGACCGAACCTATTCCTCGGGGCCTCAGCTCTGGCTCTCCGACGGCACGGAGCCGGGCACGCTAAAGGTCGCGAACGTTCCGAAAGACGCAGCAGGGAATGTCGGACAACTCACTTCGGCCGGCGGGTCCCTCTTCTTCGTCGTCGGGCCAGAGCTCTGGAGCAGCGACGGCACCAATCGCGGGACGGCGCGCGTGCCTCTCCTCCTCGACGGGCATCCGGCCCCCTCCTTTGCGAACACGCCTTACGGACTAACGGGTTTCGGGGGCGCCGTCTTTTTCGTAGCTGACGACGGCATTCACGGATGGGAGCCCTGGCGCAGCGACGGAACGACGGCGGGCACCTTCCTGCTACGTGACATCGGTCCCGGGCAGCTTCACTCGAGGCCCCAGAACTTGGCGGTCGCAAACGGGGCGGCCTATTTCTCCGCGAACGACGGAGTGCACGGCGACGAGCTGTGGAAGAGCAATGGCTCGGCGAGTGGGACGGTGCTCGTCAAGCAGATCGAGAAATCCGCGTTCAATCCGAACGGTTCGAGGCCGGCCAACTTCGTCGGTCTGGGTGGCGCCGTGCTCTTTACGGCTTACACCACCGAGCTCGGGCGCGAGCTATGGAAGACGGACGGGACGGAGTCGGGAACGGCGCTCGTCAAGGATATCCGGCCGGGTAGCGGTTGGCCCTTCATTCAAGGGATGACGGTTTATAAAGGGGCGGTCTACTTCGCCGCCGCAGACCAGAGCGAAGTCTACGGGCTCTGGGTCTCCGACGGCACCGAGTCCGGGACCAGGCGCGTCGTCGATCCCGGCGCGGCGCCGGTTCCTCCCTTCGTCGAGCTCGGAGGGGACCTCTACTTTCTCGCCCTTTCCGTTGGAGGAACCGACTTCGAGCTCTGGAAGAGTGACGGAACGTCCTCGGGCACGCAACGCGTGAAGGCGCTCGGCCCCGTCGAGCAATACAACTTCCCCAGGTCGCTGACCCGCTCGGGGAGCCTTTTGTTCTTCATCGCACACGAGGATGCGACGGGCTGGGAGCTCTGGAAGAGCGATGGGACGGAGAGTGGAACCGCGTTGGTCAAGGACATCTTCCCCGGAACCTTGGACTCGGAGCCCGGGTCGCTCACGGATCTCAACGGAACTCTCTTCTTCGGCGCGAACGACTCTTCGGGCTGGGAATTGTGGGCCTCGGACGGAACGTCCTCGGGGACGCGCCTTGTCAAGGCGATCTGCCCTTCATGCTCTTATGGGTCGTATCCGCAGGGTCTCGTCAACGTAGCGGGAACGCTTTTCTTCGGGGCTCAGGATGTCGATCACGGCTGGGAGCTCTGGAAAAGCGATGGAACGGGGGTCGGAACGGTGCTGGTGAAAGACATCCGGACGGGTCCGAGCGGTTCCGCTCCCGGCCGGCTTACGGCCCTCAACGGGTTCCTCTACTTTGCCGCTTCCGACGCGGAGCACGGCATGGAGCTCTGGCGGAGCGATGGCACTTCCGCGGGCACTGTCCTCGTGCAGGACATCAATCCGGGCCCGGCTTCGTCGCAGCCCCACGACTACGTGAAATGGGCGTTCTCGGGCTCGCAGCTCGTTTTCGTCGCGAATGACGGCTTGCACGGGGACGAGCTCTGGATCCTGCCTCTGCCGGTTTTCACGGGCCCGACGAGCTTCTTTACGGTGGCGCCTTGCCGGCTGCTCGACACGCGCTCGAGCCCCGGCCCGTTGGGCGGCCCGGCTCTCGCCGCGGGCGCGGACCGGACGTTCGGGCTCGCCGGCCACTGCGGCCTTTCGAGCACGGCGAAGGCCGTCGCGGTCAACCTGACGGTCGTGCAGCCGACGGCATCGGGGGACATCCGTGTGTATCCCGGCGACGACTTCGTCCCGGGCACCTCATCGGTCAACTATCGGGCCGGGCAAACTCGCGCCGGCAACGGTGTCTACGCGCTCGGAGGCGCCGGAGATCTCGCCTTCCACTGCGATCAGTCGTCCGGCACCGTCCACGTGATCGTCGACGTTAGCGGATACTTCGAGTAGAGAGAAGCCGTGCCCGGCCGCGCCGCGTTCGCCGCACTCGCCTTCCTGGCTGCGGCCTCGGTCGTTCGGGCCCAGTGCTCGGGATGCCCGAAGCCTTCCTTCGCGATGGCGGCTCCGGCCATCGATATCTTTGGTACCATCCAGGGTGCCGCGCCGGGAGATTTCGACGGAGACGCCTTCCCCGATGCGGCGGTCCTCAATTCTCCGTTCGGTGGCTCGCTGACTCTGTCGATCTTTCGCGGGGAGGGCAACGGGAGCCTCGTCGAGGCGCAGAGGTATCCCCTCAGCGGGCCGATGGGACTCTCTTTCGCCGTCGTCGCGTCGGACCTCGACGGGGACGGGAATGAGGACGTGGTCGTCACGCGAGGCACCGACTCGATCCTGACCTTCCGCGGCAGTGGCGACGGGACCCTCCAGGATGGAATACCCTTGAGCCTCGGCAGGGTCGCGGGCACGGCGGCGACCGGCGACGCCAACGGTGACGGCTTTCCCGATCTCGCCTTCACCGACGAGGCAGGAAACACCATCTGGATCGCCCTCGGAGACGGGCTCGGAGGCTTCGGGCCACCCGACGGCGTTCCAGCGGGCCCCCAGGTCGGAGCGATCGCGCTCGCCGACTTCAACGGCGACGGGCTCGATGACGCCATCGCGGTCAACACGGGCGCGGACACGGTGTCCGTCGTCTTCGGAATCGCCTCCGGGGTCATCCCGCCGGCCAGGCTCTTTTCCGTTGGAGCTACGCCGCTCTCGCTAGCCGTGAGCGACTGGAACGGGGATGGCCATCCAGACATCGCCGTCTCGAACGTGCAGTACGGGATCTCCACCCTCCTCAACACGGGAGATTCGGCCGTCTTCGGGCCTGCGTCTCAGTACCCGCTGACCCAGATATCCGCGATCGCTGGAGGCGATTTCGACGGGAATGGAACCGAGGACCTCTTCGTCGAGGGTGGCTGGCTCCTGCCGGGAGACGGGTCGGGCTCCTTTGGAGCGCGGCAGACGTGGGCTACTCTCGGCCGGCCGGTCGCTGTCGCCGACTTCGATCGGGACGGAATCGTGGACGTGCTGGGGAGCTTCGAAGGAGGCATCGCGCTTCTGCTCGGATCGCGAGGCCCTCTGGTCGAGAACTACCCGCCCCCGTCCGACTCCACTCTCTCCGGCGATTTCGACGGCGACGGCCATGCGGACATCGTCGCGGTTTCAAACTCCTTTTCCTTTCCCCTCTATCCTCGCCTCACCCTCCTCTGGGGCGACTCCTCCGGGTTCACGCTCGGTGTTTCCCTTTCCTTCGGCGCGTCCGGAGTCGCGGCAGGGGACGTTAACGGGGACGGCGCGTCCGATCTACTCGTGGCTCGGTTTGCCGGCGGGGACACGGCACAGATGGACGTCCATCTGGGCGGCCCCGGACGGACGTTCACTCTGGGTTCGACCTTTGACGTAGAACCCGGCACGACAGCCATCACGATCTCCGATCTCGACGGTGATGGAAGGCCGGACGCGGCTGTCTGGGGTCGGTTCTCGGGCGACGTCTCGATTTTTCTCGGAAACGGAGACGGAAC
>JBOGJK010000589.1:0-12629 GCA_050745345.1 Thermoanaerobaculia bacterium | reverse complement strand
CGGCGAAGCCCGCAACCTTCTCGGCCAGCTCTAAGACCATCCGCTCGGCGGTCTTCTTGCCCACGCCGGGGATCGCCACCAGGCGCCGGACATCCTGGTCGCGAAGCGCCTCGACGAGCTCGGCGGGCGGAATGCCCGAGAGCACCGTGAGGGCCACCTTCGGGCCGATCCCCGCGACACTCATCAGCATCAGGAAGAGGGAGCGCTCCCGCTCCGTGAGGAAGCCGTAGAGCGCGAAGGTGTCTTGGCGCACGTGCGTGTGGACGAAGAGCGACGTGGGGCTCTCCGCCTCCGGCAGCTCGTAGAAGGTGGACAGGGGAATGTGCACCAGGTAGCCCACACCGCCCACGTCGAGCAGGACGTTGTCGGGTGCCTTCGCCGCGAGTCGCCCGGTGAGGCGGCCGATCATTGTGACGGGATTCTAGGCCGTGAATCGTAAATCGTGAATCGTAAATCGAGGGGCCCCGGTTTCGATTTACGATTTACGATTTACGTCTCGTGAGCGTCACCCTCGCCGCTCTTCGGGCAGGAACGACCTCAACAGCTCTTCGTTGATTTCGACCTTCCGGTCGGCGCGCAGTTGTTGCAGCGAGGAGCGCAGGAGCTTATCTCCTTCGCGCGCCCGGATCGCGCCGGCGAGCTCCTCCCTCTGCGCCTCGAAGGCCTTCGGGTCCGCGGACTTGCGCTCGATCACGCGGAAGAGCACGTATCCTCCGGGCACCGGCGCGGGCGGCCCGGCCTGCCCTTGCGGCGTTTGGAAGACGGCGGCGGACAGCTGCGGCGCGTTGCCGATCTCCGGGATCGGGCCGCCCGGGGAGAACTCGGGCGTCGTCTTGAGCTCGGTGTCGTAACGCGCGGCGATCTGCGGCAGCGGCGTGCCGGAAGAGATCTCCTGGGCCGCCGGCTCCAGCTTCTCGAGCGCCTCCCTCTCCCGGCGGTCCGCCTTCCAGTCGTCGGTGACCCGCTCCCGGATCTCTTCCAGAGGCGGGACTCCGGCGGGCCTCTCCTCGGCGGGCTTCACGATCGCGGGGCCGCGGGCCGTCGGCACGGCCGTCTTCGAGATCTTGCCGAGCTTCAACGAAAAGGCCTCCTGCGAGAACTGCACATTGGCGCCGACACCCGGGATCGGCTCCCCCCGGGCGACCCACGGTGTGGTGTTGAGGGTCACCGTGTCGCTCTGGAGCTTGCGCAGCTCTTCGTCCGAGTCGTTGCGGAGCCTGCCCACCTTCTCGGCGAGCTCGCGGGCCTGGCGGCTGGTCTCCGCCTCGGCCTTGCGCTGGGCCAGGTCGGCGGCGAGCGCCGCCCGCGCCTCCTCGAAGCTCTGGACGTGCTCGGGGCTCTTCGAGAGGAGCTTGACGACGTGGTAGCCGAACTGTGTCTTGACCGGGCCCGCGATCTCGCCGAGTACCATGGCGAAGGCCGTCTGCTCGAACTCCGGAACCATCTGGCCCCGCGAGAAGGGGGGAAGCTGACCTCCGCTCTCCTTGTTCGAGGTGTCCTCGCTCGCCTCCTTCGCGAGCTTGCCGAAGTCCTCGCCGGCCTTCGCGCGGGCGAGCACCTTCTCGGCCTTCGCCTGCGCGGCGGCCTCCGCCTCCGGCCCCAGCGTCGGGTCGCTGCGGATCAGGATGTGCGCCGCGACGACCTGCTCGGGGACCTTGAGCGCCTCGCGGCGCAGCGCGTACTCGGCCTGCAGCTCGGCATCGGTCGGGGCGACCTTCGCGCGCACCTTCGCCTGCTCGACGAGCAGGTACTTGACCCGGCGCTGCTCGGGCTTGCGGTACCGCTCGCGGTGCTTCTCGTAGTAGGACTTGAGATCCTGGTCGGTCGGCTGCACGCCGCTCTCCAGCCGGCTCGAGGGGACCAGCACGTACTCGATCGTGGCCTTGTCGTTCTTCGCCGAGAACTCGCGCGCGAGCTCCGCGTCGGGAACCAGGATCGAGGCCCGCACGAGTGCGGCGTACTTGCCCGCGAGCAGGTCCTCGCGCAGCTCCTCCTCGAAACGCTCGGGCGTGTAGCCGTACCGGGACAAGAGCTGCACGTACTTCTCCCGCCCGAGGAACTGCCCGTCCTGCTGGAAGGCGGGGTAGGCCATGACCGCCCGGGCGACCTCCTCGTCGGAGACCGTGAGCTTCAACCGCCGCGCCTCCTCGAGCTCGAGCTTGCGCTGGATCATGCCGTCCAGGACCTGCCGGGGCAGGTCCAGCAGGCGCAGCATCTCCGGCGTCAGGCCGCCGCGGTACTGCTCGCGGTAGCTGTCCAGGCGCGCCCGGTAGAGGCGCTCGAACTCGGCCCCGGTGATCTCGACAGATCCCACCCGAGCGATGACCAGCGAGGCGCGGTCGTTCGGGTCGGGACCGGAGCCGCTGAAGTAGACAAAGCCGAGGATGAAGACGATGACCACCGCCCACAGCGTCCACTTGAGCTGGTGGAAGCTGTCGCGCATCGTTTTGAGCATCGGGCAAGAACCTCCGTCCCTCGAAATCGAGAACGGGCGACTATAGCGTGAACCGGGAGCCGTAAGCCGTGAACCGGGAAGCGGGAACCGTGAACCGGGAACCGGAAACGTGAACCGTAAACCGTAAACCGTGAACCGTTAGCAGTTGACAGTTGACTGTAAGCGAAAGGCTCCTCCGGATCGGTTGACGGTTCACGGTTCACGTCGGGAAGGTGTCGTATGCTATAAGTCTCTGTAAAACCGGAGGTTTATGGCCAAGCGGAAGGCCGGCCAGCCCGTGGGTTCAGACATCGACTGGTTCGTCATTCCGATCCAGCGGATCCGTCAGGTGGGGCTCGTGCTCCTGATCCTCCTTGCCGCCGGTCTGGGTGCCTGGTTCCTGTACAACCGCACGCGCCGGACTCCCGAGGAGAAGGCCCGGGGCGAGCTCGCGAGCGCCACGGCCCTGCTGACCCGCGCGACGGCGGCCTCCGGCACGGCCCGCCCCGGATCGTACGTGGCGCAGGCCCGCGACGCTTTGCGCTCCGCCCAGGAGGCGTACGGCTCCCGGCGTTTCGAGGAAGCCTTCCGGCAGGCGGTCGAGTCGCAGTCGTACTCCCGGCGGGCCCTGGGGGGCGCCGGCACCGAGGAGACCGGGGACGCGTCCTTCATCTCCGTCGAGGGGGACGTGTCGCTGCAGAGCGCCGGCCGCTCGACATTCGAGCCGGCGCGGCAGCGGCAGGCCCTCTTCGACGGCGACTTCGTCAAGACGGGCCGCACCGGCTCGGCGGAGATCATGTTCTCCGACGGTACGCTCTACACGCTGCGCCCCGGGTCTCTCTTCGAGGTGCACCGGCCGTCGCTCTCGGATGCCACCGGGAGCCAGGTCAAGATGGTCTCGGGCGTGATCAACGTCTTTACGGCGGGTTCCACCTCGAAGATCGCGACGGACGCCGCGACGGCCGACGTGGACCGCGACTCGCGGGTGGCCCTCGACGTCGAGAGAGGGGAGCGTACGGAGGTCACGAGCTTCCGTGGGAAGACGACGGTCTCCACCGGCCTCCAGACAGTCGTCCTGACCGATCGGGAGCGGGTCTCGGCGGGGGCCCGCACCGGCGAGATCTCGAGCAAGACGGTGCTGCCCGAAGCGCCCCAGCCGCTGCTTCCGGCCGACAACCGCATCTACGACCTGAAGACCGGCGACCAGATCGACCTGCGCTGGTCGGCCGTGCGGGGAGCGGCGCGCTACCGCCTGCAGATCTCGCGCTCGCGCCTCTTCGTGCCTGACGCGATCGAGGTGGACCTCGACAACCGCACCGAGATCTACGCCGTCGTGAAGGTCTCGCGCGAGGGGGCCTACTTCTGGCGCGTCGCCACGATCAACCGGGAAGGGGTCGCTTCCGACTGGAGCGCCGTGAGGCGGTTCAAGATGCTGGCCGAGCCGCCGCGCGTGGGTGTCGGCTCCGCCCCGCCCCCGCTCTCGGTCTCCCCGCCGCAACAGATGGGCAACCTCTTCCTGATCTTCGGGAAGACCGACGCGAGCGCCGCCGTGACGGTCAACGGCGAGTCGGCGGACGTCGACTCCGACGGCTCCTTCCGCAAGACGATCACGATCGATCGCGACGGGTATGCGATGCTCATCGTGAAGGCGACCGACGTTTCGGGCAACGAGACGGTCAAACGCATCAAGGTGTTCGTGGAGACGTTGTGAGGACGTAAACCGTGAACCGGGAACCGTGAACCGAGCCACCGGGCTCCTGTTTACGGTTCACGGTTTACGGTTCACGAGGTACGGCTGGCGGATTCGGCTCAAGGGGGATCTTTTGGGGATCAAATCGCTCTTCTCGATCTTCTCCAACGACCTCGCGGTCGACCTCGGAACGGCCAACACCCTCGTCTTCGCGCGCGGCAAGGGGATCGTCGTGCGCGAGCCGTCGATCGTGGCGGTCAACAATGCGACCAACCGCGTCGAAGCCGTGGGGACGGAGGCCAAGGAGATGCTCGGCCGCACTCCCAGCAACATCGTGGCCATCCGCCCGATGAAGGACGGCGTCATCGCGGACTTCGAGGTGACCGAGAAGATGCTCGATCACTTCATCAAGAAGGCGCACGGCCGCTCCCTCTTCGTGCGGCCGCGGATCGTGATCTCGGTGCCCTCCGGCATCACGCAGGTCGAGAAGCGCGCGGTCCAGGACTCGGCGCTGCGGGCCGGCGCGTCGGAGGTCTTCATCATCGAGCAGGCGATGGCCGCGGCCATCGGCTCGGGGCTGCCCATCACCGAGCCCGCCGGCAACATGATCGTGGACATCGGCGGCGGGACGACCGACGTGGCGGTGATCTCGCTGGCCGGGATCGTCTACAGCCGCTCGGTGCGCATCGCCTCCAACCAGATGGACGAGGCGATCATCCAGTACGTCAAGCGCAAGTACAACCTGCTGATCGGAGAGCGGACCGCCGAGCACGTCAAGATCGAGATCGGCTCGGCGCACCCTCTGGACGAGCCGATGACGATGGAGGTCAAGGGACGAGACCTGGTCGAGGGTGTGCCGAAGACGATCGTGCTGACCGACGAGGAGGTGCGGGACTCGCTCTCGGAGGTCGTGGCCGCCATCGTCGAGAGCGTGCGTGTGGCGCTCGAGAGGACGCCGCCGGAGCTCTCCGCCGACATCATGGACAAGGGGATCATCATCACCGGGGGAGGGTCGCTGCTGCGCAACCTCGACCGGCGCCTGCGGGAGGAGACGGGCCTGCCGATCTCCTACGCGGAGGACCCCCTCGCCTCCGTTGTGCTGGGAACCGGGGCGATGCTCACCGATATGGATCTGTTGAGGAAGATCAGCATCACCTGAGGGAATCGTAAATGGTGAATCGTAAATCGGAGCGCGAGGGATACCGCGGAGAGCGTTCGATTCACGATTCACGATTCACGGTTCACGCCCCGTGAGAGCCACCAACCCCGCCCTCGAGATCGCCGGAACCCGCTCGCGCCGGGGAGGGGCGGTGCTGCTGTTGGTGCTGGTCGGGTGCGTGCTGCTGCTGTCGGCGCGGGCCCCGGCCCGTAACCGCCGAGGCTCGATGCTCCAGTCCTGGATCCTCTCGGCGGTGGCCCCGGCCGCGCGCGCGGTCGCCGCCGTCTCCCGGGCCGTGACGGGAGCGGCCGACTCGGCCGCGCAGATGCTCCAGGCGACCTCCGAGAACGCGGTGCTCCGGCAGCGGCTCTCCGAAAGGGAGCGCGAGCTCTTCCGCCTGCGGGCGGCGGTCGCGCAGGCCGAGCGGGACCGGCTGCTCGCCAACGCCTCCGCCGCGCTGCCGAGCGTCGTGGCGAGCGCCCCGGTGCTGCTGCTCGAGCGGCGGGCGGGGCTCCAGAGCGCGCTGGTGGCGGCCGGCTCCCGAGAGGGGGCGGTCGAGGGCTCCCCGCTCGCCGTGCCCGAGGGGCTCGTGGGGCGCATCGTGACGGTGGGCCGGTCGATGTCACGGGCGCAATTGCTGACCGACGTGTCGGCGGCGGCCGGCGCCCGCATCGTGCGTACGGGTGAGCTGGGAGTCGTGCGCGGAGACGGCCGCGGGGCGCTGCGCCTGAACAACGTGCCGATCACCTCCTCGGTCGCCGCCGGCGACGCCGTCGAGTCGGCGGGCATCGACGGGATCTATCCGCGCGGCGTTCCGATCGGCCGGGTCGAGTCGGTCGGGCGCGGCAACAGCCTGTTTCTGGAGATCCGGGTCCGTCCGGCTGCCGACTTCTCGCGCCTGATGGACGTTCTGGTGCTCGCCCCGTCGCCGGCGGGGGAGGGTGCGGGGAGGTCGCGGAGTGCGGCCCCGTGAAGCCGCGCCGCATCGCGCTGCTGCTCGCGGCGGCGGCGGCCCTCTCGTTTCTCATCGGCGCCTCGGGGCGCCGCGGCGCCTGGCCCGCCGACTGGTTCCTGATCGCCGTCGCGTCGGTCTCCCGGGAAGGTCACTTCGTCAAGACGGTTCTGGCGGGCGCCGCGGCGGGACTCCTCGAGGACGCGCTCACCCAGGAGATGCTCGGCTTCAACGCCTTCGCCAAGTCGGCGATCGGCTACGGCCTCGCGCTCGTAGCGGTGCGCGTCATCCTGGGGGGATCGGTCGCCGTCGGGGTGGCGCTGGCGCTGGCCTCGCTCGCCAACGACGCGATCGTGGCGGTTCTGGCCTTGCTTCTGATGCAGGCGCCGATCGTGCTCTTCTCGCGCGAGGCCCTGTGGCGGGCCGCGACGACGGGAATCACGGCCGCCGCGCTCGAGGCGGCGGCGAAATTCAACTGGCGCGACTGGTGGGAGAAGCGAAGGCTGCGGAGGCTGCGGTGAAAGCCGTGAGACGGAAGACGGTAGACAGTAGACGACGGGCTCCGGGCTCGTCTCCAGTCTCCCGTCTCCCGTCTACCGATCTCGGGGAGTCGCCGTAATGCTTCGAGTCCGGGAGAACCGCCGGGAGCTGTCCCGCCGCGTCGAGGTCGCCCGGATCGTCGTCGGGAGCGTCTTCGCGCTGCTCGCGATCGCATACTGGTACGTCCAGATCGTCCGGGGCGAGCACTACTACGCCCTCTCGGAGAACAACCGGATCCGCTCGGTCAAGATCACCGCGCCCCGCGGTTACATCTTCGACCGCAACGGGGTCGCGCTGGTCGAGAACGAGCCCGCCTACAACCTCCAGCTCTACCGCCGCGAGGCGAGCGATCTCTCCCTCTCCGAGGAGTTCGCCGTTGGCGTGCTGAGGCTTGCTCCCGAGCAGGTGCGGGCGCGCGTCGAGCGGGCGCTCAAGTACCCCGAGTTCGTGGCCGTGCCCATTGCCGAGAACCTGGGCCTCGAGGAGGTGGCCTCGATCGAGGCCCGGGCCCCCGAGCACCCCGAGTTCGCGGTCACCGTGTCGCAGCGCCGCCGCTACGCGCACGGGGTCGTCGCGGCACACGCCCTGGGCTACCTGGCCGAGGCGACGGCCGACCAGATCAAGGCCTCCTCCGGCGCCTACGCGATGGGAGACTGGATCGGCCAGAAGGGCATCGAGTCGACCTACGAGCCCCTGCTCTCCGGCGCCAACGGAGAACGGCGCGTCATCGTGGACTCGCACGGTCGCGAGATCGCCGAGCAGGGCCGCACTCCGGCCCAGCCGGGGCAGAACCTCTTTACGACGCTCGATCTCGGCCTGCAGCGCATCGCCGAGGAGTACTTCCGCGACCGGGTCGGGAGCGCGGTGGCCATGGACCCGAAAACCGGCGAGATCCTCGCGCTGGTCTCCTCCCCCTCCTACGACCCCAACTGGTTCACGCGGCGTGTGACGGGACCGGAGTGGGCGAGCCTGCTGTCCGACCCGCACCATCCCCTCCAGAACCGCGCGATCCAGAACGCCTTCTCGCCGGGCTCGGTCTTCAAGGTGTTCCTCGCCTACGGCGCGCTCGGGGCGGGACTCGTGGACCCGGACGCCAGGGTCTTCTGCCCGGGCCACGCGACCTTCTACGGGCGCACCTTCCGGTGCCACCGCAAGGGGGGGCACGGCTGGGTCAACCTGCGCAACGCGATCAAGGTCTCCTGCGACGTCTACTTCTACGGCCTCGGCCGGCGGCTCGGCATCGACCGGATCGCGGAGATCGCGCGCGGCTTCGGCTTCGGGGAGCCGACAGGAGTCGATTTGCAGTTCGAGAAGGGGGGCCTGGTTCCCTCCGAGGCGTGGGCCGTCACGAAGCGGCGCGCCCGCTGGTACCCGAGCGAGACGATCTCCGTGGCGATCGGACAGGGGCCTGTGCTCGTGACGCCGATCCAGATGGCGCGCGCGCTGTCCGCGCTCGCCGAGGGGGGCCGCCTGCCCACCCCCCACCTCTTCTTCGCCTCCCAGGACCCGCGCTCCGGCGAGCGGCTGCGCTACAAGGTCGAGACCAAGCAGGGCCCGGCGCTTCCGGCGGAGAAGGCCGCGATCGTCAAGGAGGGCATGTGGGCCGTCCTCAACGAGCCGGGAGGTACGGCCTACCTCTCCCGCGTGCCCGGGCTCGACGCGGCGGGCAAGACCGGGACGGCGCAGGTCGTGGGACGTGAGTCGACCGCGGGAAAGGACCCGAAGGGCAGGTACGCCGACCATGCCTGGTTCGCGGCCTTCGCGCCGCTCGAGGACCCGCAGATCGTCTTTGTTGTCTTCGTCGAGAACGGCGGACACGGCTCCTCCGCCGCGGCTCCGCTGGCGAAGCTCCTTTTCGAGCACCGCTTCGGCATGAAGAGCGAGCCCGAACCGTCGTCGCCCGGCCTCGTCCGCGCCTCCCACACGGCCTCCGGTGGCTCCGCCATCTCCGCGCAGGAGCGCCAATGAGGGTGAGGGTCCGGAAGGCGGGAGACGGGAGACGGGAGACGTTCCCCGTTTCGGCCTGCCGACGGTCGGCTGCCGGCTGCCGACTTCTTCCATGATCTCCCGCGTCCTCTCCGCCCGCACCCGCTTCGACCCGATCGTGCTCGGCAGCGCCCTCTCCCTTTCGCTGCTCGGCATCCTGTTCGTCGCGTCGGCCGCGGCGGGAGGACGGCTCTCGGGGCTCGCCGCCCGGCAGGGCATGTGGGTCGCGGTGGGCGTCGGCCTGATGCTCGTGGCGGTGCTCGTCGACTACCGGGTGCTCTTGAAGATCTCCTTTCCGCTCTACCTCGCCTGCCTCGTGCCGCTCGTGTACCTGCTCTTCTTCGGCGAGTCGATCGCCAACGTCAAGTCGTGGATCCGATTCAGCGGGTTCCAGTTCCAGCCGGCCGAGCTCGCCAAGGTCGCCACGGCGCTGCTCGTGGCCTACCTCTTCGAGAACGAAGACGACGGGCACCTGCGCCCCGGGGCCTTCGTCAAGCTCGCGGCGATCGTCGGTGTTCCCTTCCTGCTCGTCGTTCTGCAGCCGGACCTGGGCCTGGCGGCGACGTTTCTGCCGCTTCTCGCCGTGGGGCTCTACTTCGGGGGACTTTCGGCGAAGTGGTGGCTGGTTCTGCTGCTGGTCGTGGTCCTGCTCGCCGGCAGCGCCTGGTTCCTGCTCAAGGACTACCAGAAGGAGCGCATCGGCACGTTCCTGAATCCGGAGCAGGACCTGCTCGGCTCCGGATACCAGGTCCGGCAGTCCAAGATCGCGGTCGGCTCGGGAGGGTTCTTCGGGAAAGGCTTCCGCTCCGGCACGCAGAGTCAGCTCCGGTTCCTGCCGGTGCAGCACACCGACTTCATCCTGGCGGTCATTGCCGAAGAGTGGGGGTTCCTCGGGGTCATCCTCGTCCTGGGGCTCTTCGCGGCTCTTCTGTTGCGGTCCCTGACGCTCGCCCAGGTGGCGAGGGATCGCGGCGGCGTCTTCCTGATCCTCGTGCTCGCCGGGATGATCCTCTTCTCCGTCGTGATCAACGCCTCGATGATGATCGGCCTGCTGCCGACGACCGGGATCCCGCTGCCGCTGGTCTCCTACGGCGGCTCCTCCGTCGCCACGACCTTCCTCGCGATCGGCCTCGTTCTCGGCGTCGAGTACCGCCGCTTCGCCAACGCGTGACCAGGGACCTGCTCGTCAACGTGACGCCTCCCGAGACGCGCGTCGCCCTTCGGGAGGAGGGCCGCGCCGTCGAGGTCTTCCACGAGCGCCGCGGGCGGGAGGGCCTGGTCGGAAACGTCTACCTCGGCCGCGTGCATCGCGTGCTGCCCGGCATGCAGGCCGCCTTCGTTTCGATCGGTTTCGACCGCGACGCCTTCCTTTACGTCGAGGACGCGCTGCCGCATCCGGTGGACCTCGAGTTCGCCGAGGAAGAGGAGGGAAACAGCGGCCCGCGCCCGGTGGCCGAGGCCGGCCGCCCGCGGATCGACGACCTCGTCAAGGAAGGGCAGCAGCTCGTCGTCCAGGTGACCAAGGACCCGATCGCGGGAAAGGGGCCGCGCGTGACGGCCAGCGTGTCGCTGGCCGGCCGGACCCTCGTTTCTCTCCTCTCCGTTCGCCAGATCGGGATCTCGCGCCGCATCACCGACGAGGTGGAGCGCGAGCGCCTGCGCAGGATCCTGGAGGGCTTCGGAAGCGCGGGGGGATTCATCGCGCGGACGGCGGCCGCGGGCGCCTCGGAAGCGGAGCTCTCGGCCGACCGCGAGTACCTGGCGGGGATCGCGGAGCGGATCGCGCGGAAGGCGGAGGGCGGAGGGGCGCCGGCCCTCCTTCACCGGGAGCTGGCGCTTCCGGAGCGGGTCTTCCGCGATCTCGTGACCGCGGACTTCGAGGCGATCCGGGTGGACGAAGAGGCGACGGCCGCGCGACTGCGCGCGCTCGCTCTCGAGGTCGTTCCCGCTCTGGCCCCGCGCATCGAGGAGTACCGCGGGCCGGAGCCGATCTTCCAGCGGTTCGGCGTGGAAGCCGAGATCGAGGAGGCGCTCGGCAGCCGCGTGGCCCTCCCCTCCGGGGGCTCCTGTGTCATCCATCAGACCGAGGCGCTCGTGGCGATCGACGTCAACACCGGCCGCTTCACCGGCAGGGAAGACCTCGAGCAGACTGTCTTCGCGACGAACCTCGAGGCGATCCCCGAGATCGCCCGGCAGATCCGTTTGCGGGACCTCGGGGGGCTGCTGGTCGTGGACTTCATCGACATGCAGGACCCCGAGCACCGGAGCGAGCTCTTCGAGCGCTTCCAGCGGGAGCTCGCCCGCGATCGCGCCCGCACGCGCGTGCTCCAGATCTCGGAGTTCGGCCTGGTCGAGATCACGCGCCAGAGGAGCCGCAACAACCTGGAGCGCGTCCTGACCCGACCCTGCCCCGACTGCTCCGGGACCGGGCGAGTCAAGACCGACCTGACGGCAGCCCTGGACCTGCGCCGCGCGCTGCTGAAGCCCCCGATCCTCTACGCCGCCGGGGACACGATCCGGGTGCGGGTGCCCGCTTCGCTCGCGGAGCTGATCGGCCAGGAGGCGGAACTCCTCGAGGAGGTGCGTACGCTCCTCGGGGTGCAGATCGAGCTGGAGAGAGACGACACTCTTCCACCCGGGCAATTCGAGGTTCTCCCAGGGTAGAACACGTTTCAAAATCAATAACTTGTACTCAGCGGAATGTTTCCGGGACCTGTCCGGTTAGACAGGTCAGCACGCGATACCTTCCTTCCCGGCCCCGACGCGATTAAGTCGGGGCCGCCTTTTTCCTGGAGCCACTTCGGTGGCTCCCAGTCTGTCCCGAGTCTGGTGTCGGCGCTGGATATGGCGCCATATTATGGCTCTATAATACAACTGCGATGAGGCGCACGACGATCATGCTGCCCGCGGATCTGCAGGAGAGAGCAATGCGTGTGGCGCGACGAAAAGGGGTCTCTCTCGCCTCGTTGATCCGGGACTCGCTCGACGCCGCCCTTCCCTCGCCCGGCGGCGGGAAGGACGACGACCCGCTCTTCGAAGAGGCCGTCTTCCAGGGGCCGGCGCCCGCCGACCTCGCGGCCGAGCACGATCACCATCTTTACGACGAGGAGCCGTGATCTTCGTCGACACGGGAGCATTTCTCGCCCGTTACGTAGAGCGGGACCAATACCACACCCGCGCCCGTAACGGGTGGCGGCAGATCGAAAAGAGGGGCCTGCCCTGCTTGACGACCAACTTCGTCCTGGACGAGACACTGACCCTCCTCGGGCGGCGCGCTTCGTATGAGTTCGCCGCCGAAAGGGGACGCCACCTCTACGGCTCCCGCATCCTGACGATCCTGCGGCCCGAAGCCGCGGAGGAGAGCGCAGCGATCGAGCTGCTCGAGAAGTTCTCCGACGAGAGGGTCAGCTTCACCGATTGCGTCTCCTTCGTTCTGATGCGACGGCAGCGCCTGACTCGCGCCTTTACTTTCGACCGCCATTTCGCCGATGCGGGCTTCGAGGTCTGGCCGTAGCCTCGCTCACCGCGCCGTCGGCGCGGCCAGGGGTCAGATCTCTCGTCTTGTGAACTCGCCGGACCGGGGCTTCGTCGGCGGCTCCGGTGGCTCGAAATTCACCTGACTCCGCCTTACGCTTTTTACATCTCCTCCGGGAAGAGGCCAAAGAGGGGGAGGGTGACGACCGTGTGCAGGCCGGGGGTCGCATTGACGATGAAGGGGATGGCGTTGACGACACAGCCGACCGTCGCGCGGTCGCCGTGGAAGCCGCCCGAGACGCGTAGTTTCACCGGAGGGTCGCCGGCGATCTCGATCGTGTCGGCCGGGTCCTCCACACCCACCGCCATCGTCAGGTCCAGCACGACCTTGACC
>JBOGJK010000588.1:0-5263 GCA_050745345.1 Thermoanaerobaculia bacterium | reverse complement strand
GAGCTCCTGAGGGTCCTCGTGCTCGGAGACGATCTGCTCGATCTCCTCGTCCGTCAACATCGTCGTCAGGCCGTCGGAACAGAAGAGGAACTGGTCGCGCGCCGAGAAGGAAAGCTCCTGCAGATCGGGGGAGACCGACGGGCCGCCGCCCAAAGCCCGCGTCACCACGTTCTTCAACGGGTGGGACTTCGCCTCGTCCTCGGTCAGGATCCCCGCGGCGACCTGCTCGTGGACCCAGGAGTGGTCGTCGGTCAGCCGCGAGAGCTTCCCCTCGCGGCAGAGGTAGGCGCGGCTGTCGCCGACGTGGGCGAGCGAGAGGATCTCCTCGTTGACGAGCCCCGCCACGACGGTCGTTCCCATCCCCTTCAACCAGGGCTGTGCCGCCACCGCGGCCATGACGCGCTCGTTGGCCTTCTCGATCGCGATGGCGAGCCGGTTGCTGTTGAAGTGAAGGGAGTGGTTGTACTTGAA
Organism: Thermoanaerobaculia bacterium; assembly: GCA_050745345.1. Lineage (GTDB taxonomy): Bacteria > Acidobacteriota > Thermoanaerobaculia > UBA5066 > Gp7-AA6 > DATBFU01. The sequence continues at coordinate 4,792 of JBOGJK010000588.1, read as the reverse complement.
GGGCCAGGTCGCCTCTTCCTTCTGGCGGGTCGCGGCGATGAACTCGCCGATTGTCTCGACGGTGATCCGCGCGGCCACTTCGCCGGCCGCATGTCCCCCCATTCCGTCCGCGACGATGAAGAGGCCGTCGTTCAAGTCCAGGGCGAAGGCATCCTCGTTGTGCTTGCGCTTGCGGCCGACGTCGGTCAGCCCGAACGCTTCGATCGACGGCATGGTCAGGACTTGACCGCCCGCTTGGCTCGGACTTCTTCCAGGGCCCGGCGGACCTCGGCCGCCGACGGGTCCCACCGCAGGGAATCCTGGTATGCCTTCTCGGCCTTGATCAGGAGCCCCGCCTGGCGGAAGACGGTCCCCGCATCCTTGAGCAGGCCCGCGTTGTGCGGTTCGAGCGAGATCGCGATCTCCAGCGCCTTGACCGCCGTGCGCATGTCCCCGGAGCGGGCCGCGGCCAGGCCCAGGTAGTGCTGGGCACGCACGTCGTTCGGGTTGCGTTGGACGGCGAGCTGGAAGTTGCCGGCCGCGTCTGAGAACTGCCGCTCCCTGTAGGCCACCATCCCGTGTGCCATCAGGTTCTGCGTCACGGAATCGGCATCCCCGGCCGCCCCCGAAGCCTTGAAAGTCTGAACGAGATCGTACCCCCGGCGGCGCTCGGGGTTGGTGAGGATGTTGACGGCCTCCGTCAGGTCCTGGAACTTCGCTTCGGCCTCGGCCTTGAGCTCGCGCGGAGCGCGGTCGGGGTGAGCCTCCCGCGCCAACGCGCGGAAACGCTCCCGGATCTCCTTCTCGCCCGCTTCGCGGTTGACGCCGAGCAGGGCGTAGTAGTCAACGTCTTGGGACATTGTCTTCGAAATGATACGACGGGCGCGGCGATCGTGTACCGCACTCCTCGATCGGCTAAAGATATGGGAAAACCGCAGGCCGCGGCAAGGGCCTTCGGCCCGCGTCCTCGCCGCCGCTAACCGGTGCCGGCGCGGCCCCGGGGAGACGGCCGGCGGCGGCCCCGGGCCGGCCCCGCGCGGGCGTCCCCGCTCTCGGAGCCTGCCCGAGTCATTCCCTGCTGCACGGCCGATGCTCTCGCCTCGAGCGAAATGCTCGAAAAATCAGTAGTGCGGCGTCGCCCCCGCTACACCTCCGCCCCGGTCTGCGCTCCCGCTCTCGCGTCGGCCTCCCCGGCCTCGCGACGGGCCTTCCTCGGACAGCCTCCTTAGTGACGTTTCTCGGTGAGGAGCCTGCGCGCGGTGACCCGAATTCCCTCCGGAAGGTTCGCATCGTTCATGACGGACTTCAGGTCCCGCATGCCGAGGCGCTTGACCAGCGGCAGCGTGAGGGCGATGGGGACGGAGGGATTCTTGACGAGCGTCTGAATGACTGCGGGGTTTCGCATCCACTCGCGCTTGAGCGCAATCTGCCGGAAGATCTCGTCGTCCAAGTGGCGCATCGCGCAGAAGGACTCGACCTCGTTGATCGTCAGGCCGCGCGACTTCAAGACCGCCTGGCCGACGAGTCTGTTCGAATCGCCGATCAGGATGCGGCGCTCCTCCTTGCCGCCGCCATAGGCGAGATTGATCTTCTCCTGGACGGTCATCACGCCGATGCGGCGGTAGAGAGCGCCCGTCGTCAGCAGGTCCTCCTCGGAGGGGACCGCCTCCGTGCCGGCCGTCTCGCCCCCCTCCCCCGGGGCCGCTTCGCTTGCGGCTCCCTCCTCTTCGGCTCTGGCGGCCTGCTCTTCCTGCCGCCGCCGCAGCTCCTCCGCCTCCCGCCGGCGCCGCTGCTTCTCGAAGAACTCCTCGCGGATCTCGTTTAGCCGGCGCCGGCTCTCCGCGGTCAGCCCCGGGTTCTCGAAGAGCGCGTCGATCAGCGCCGGCAGGCGCAGCATCCGGACCTGATTGACGACCAGGGCGTCCTGCGGGGTGCCCGTGACCGTGCGGGCCAGCCTTAGCATCGTCTGATCGTCGACGCTGCGGTGTCGGATGACGCGCTCGAGAACCTGGGAGTCCTCGCTGTAGCGGGCGATGGTGTCCACCTCGATGCCGCTGGCGTCGGCGCTCTCCAGGAACCTCGACAGCTGGTCGGGCGGCACCCCGGAGAAGGTCGCGCGAGCCTCTTCCGCGGTCTCGGGATCGGGGTCCTCCAGCACAGCCAGCAGCGCGGAGATCTGCCCGTCGGCGTCGAGCGGCAGCACGCCTCGCGCCGCGAATCGGCGGATCTCGGGGGGCGCCTCGCCCGTGCGCAGCAGGGAAACCAGGTCCAGAGTTTCCGGGGCAGGAGTATCGGCCAAGGGTCGGGACGCTTCCGCTAACCTCGGGCGGACGAGCCGGGCAGCAGAAGGTCACGCACGACCTGACCCGCGCCGCCCAGCCGGTCGAGGGAGATGCCGTCGACCGTGACGCGCACGGCCCCGGCATTGCCGAGCGTCAGCCGAAAACCGTCCCGGGCCTCGAAGCGCCGGGACTCGCCGCGACGAACGAGCCCGGAGAGAAGGGTCCGCCCGTCGGCCTCGAGCCGCGTCCAGGAGTCGCCGTCGAACTCGAGCAGCAGCGAGACCCCGCCCTCCGCCGCGGGATCGGCCGGCGCGGAGGCCGACCCGGGCGCCCCGGCAGGCGCGGGCTCCACACGGATCACCGGCGTCGGCTCGCTCGAGACCGTGACGTTCTTCAACGCCGCCGGCACCGGGCGCCGGACGGCGCGCTCGCGCGCCGGAAGCGGTCTCCTTTCGGGATTGGCGATGAGCCCCAGGAGGAGAAGCAGCCCGGTCACCCCTCCCACGATCGTTCCCGCGGCGGCACGCCGGCCGCGGAAGAATCGGGACCGGGGCCGCGGCCGCTTCGGCGACGGGGCGTCCGAGGAGAGGCCGGCCAGATCGGCCAGGTACGCGTTGACTTTCTCTTCCGGGTCTATGCCCAGGTGCCGCGCATAGGCCCGGATGAAGCCGCGGGTGAACGTGGGGGCGGGCAGCCTCGCGAGATCGCTCTCCTCGAGCGCCTTCAACAAGCGCATCGAGATCTTCGTCGCCGCCGAGATCTCTTCGAGCGGGATCTCGCGGACGACTCGCTCGCGCCGGAGCTCCTCGCCGAAGCTCAGGGCCGGCTGTTCCGTCATGCCTTTCGAACCCATCGGAGGGGGGAAAAATCATGCTAGCCCCCGCCGAGACGTTCCGCAAGGACTCTTTCGGCGCACGCCTTCAGAATCGGCGGGACCCCCGGCGAGCCGCGCAGCCCCTTCAGGTCCTCCGTCGTCGCGCGGGTCAGAAAGGCCAGCGCCAGGGACAGGGGGAGGGCGGGGTTGCGCAGCAGGGCGCTGCGGACGGCCGGACGAAGGCTCCAGCGAGGGTGGACGGCGATGGTCTCCAGCACCCCCTCACTGGCCGCCCGGGCAGCCGCCTGGACCACGTCCGGCTCGGTTGCCAGACGGTTGTCGAGCAGGGCCTCGATGACCCGTGGGTCCGAGTCGAACCTCAGAGCGACCAGCGTGCCGCGGCCGGCTGTCCGGGCCAGATCGACACGTTCCGACAGGGCCATCTCCGGCAGACGCCGCAACAGGTCCCGGTCCGCCGCGCGCCTCACCTCCCGGTGAACGCGCGTATCCGCCGACAGGTGAGCGAGATCGCGCCAGAAGAGGGTCGCGACCAGGGCCAGCGCGTCGGTGCGCGGCGTGCGGGGGTGACCCGCAAGCGCCAGACGGACTGCATGGAAGCGGCGGGCGCCCCGGTCGCGCAGGATCTCCTCCAGGTCGGCCTGCGGCAGACCCGCCTGACGCAGGAGCCTCAGAAAGTGCCCCTCCGGACGCATGGATCGAGTTTAGGGCGTCAGCGGCGGCAGGCGCGCGCGAGACTTCTCGCGAGCCGCTCGACCGCCCGATCCCGGCGTGCCCCGGCCCGCTCGACCAACTGGACCAGGGCGGAGCCGACGACGACACCGTCCGCCAGCCGCGCGACCCGGCGGGCCGCCTGCCGGCTGCCGATCCCGAAACCGACCGCTACGGGTAGAGTCCCGGCCGCGCGGCGGGCCCGGCTGACCGTCGCCCGCAGGTCCCGGGACAGTTCGGCTCGGGCTCCGGTCGTGCCGCTGCGCGAAACCACGTAGAGGAATCCGGTGGAAAGCCTCGCCGCCGCGGCCATGCGCGAGGGGTTCGAGGTCGGCGAGACCAGGAAGACCGTATCCAGGTCGGCCCTCCGGAGCTCCGCAACGAAACCCTCCGCCTCCTCTGGCGGCAGGTCCGTGACGAGCACCCCGTCGAAGCCCGCTCGCCGCGCCTCTCGGGGGAAGCGGGCGAGCCCGCGGCGGTAGAGGGGGTTCAGGTACGAGAAGAGAATGAGCGCGAGGCTCGTCTCCCGGCGGATGCGCCGGGCGATCGCGAAGACACGCGAGAGAGAAGTCCCCGAGGCGAGCGCGCGGGTCGCCGCCTTCTGCAGCACCGGGCCATCCGCAATCGGGTCGGTGAACGGCACGCCGAGCTCCAGCACGTCCGTCCCCGCCCGGTCCAGGGCGCGCGCCAGAGCGACCGTGGCGTCCGCATCCGGGTCGCCCGCCGTCAGGTAGGCGACGAAAGCCGCGCGGTTCTCCCGGCGCGCCTTCTCGAAGACCTGCGCGAGGCGCCTCATGAGGGGATCGGGAGACGATTGATGAAAGTCGACTGGCGAACACTTCGGGTCATTCGTTTCTCGTCTCTCGTCTACCGTCTTCCGTCTACCGTCTTTCGTCTTCCGTCTTCCGTCTTCCGTCTACCGTCCTCTGGCCCCGGTTCCCTCTGGCGCGCGTACTCCTCGAGGTCTTTGTCCCCGCGGCCGGAGAGG
>JBOGJK010000587.1:0-12725 GCA_050745345.1 Thermoanaerobaculia bacterium | reverse complement strand
CGTGCGGCCTCAGTCGTCTTCCGTCTTCCGTCTTTCGTCTTCCGGCTCGTCACGACTGCACCTTGGTCTCGGTGCGGCCGATCAGGTTCTTCAGCTCGAGAAGGAACTCGTCCACGTCCTCGAACTTGCGGTAGACCGAGGCGAAGCGGACGTAGGCTACCTTGTCGAGCTCGCGCAGGCGGTCCATGACGAGCGACCCGACGCGGCTCGTCGTGATCTCCCGCTCCTCCGCGTCGTGGAGCAGCATCTCGATCTCGTCCACGATCGCGTCCAGGCGAGCCGCCGGCACGGGCCGCTTCTCGCACGCCTTGACGAGCCCCGCGCGCAGCTTCTTGCGGTCGAAGACTTCCCGGCGGCCGTCGTTTTTGACGACCATGTACGGAATCTCCTCGATCGTCTCGTAGGAAGTGAACCGGCGGCCGCAGGAGACGCACTCCCGGCGGCGCCGGATGACCTCCCCCTCGCGGCTCTCGCGGGAATCGACCACCCGGTCGTCCGTGGCGCCGCAGAAGGGGCATTTCATGCCGGGCGGTAGACGGAAGACGGGAGACGTGAGACGAGGTGCACGGCATTATCTTCTCCCGTCTCCCGTCTCCCGTCTACCGTCTCCCGGCTCCCGAACCGTTCTCGTCGTGAGGGCCGCCAGGCCGATCAAGGTGATCGGAACGAAGGAGACCGCCCAGGCCAGCACCGCCACACCCGAGGCGGGAGCCAGAGGCACGCCGTAGAAGCGGGTCAACGCGTACTGGACGGCCGTCTGGTACGAGCCGATTCCGCCCGGTGTCGGCACGGCCAGTCCGAGCACCGCCGCCGAGGTGACGACGAAGGCGGCGGAGAAGGGCAGCTCGATGTGGAAGGCCCGCATGACGACGTAGACCTGTACGTTGATGACCAGCCACATCGCGAGCGACCCCGCCACCACGGAGAAAATCAGGCGCCGGTCGGACAGAGAGGCAAATCCCTGCGGGAACGCGGCGAAGGCTGCCATCGCGCGGGGCCTCCAGGGAGCGGGCAGGCGTCGCGCGATTCGGTCGAAGAGCCTCACGGCCGCATCCCGTTTCGCAAGCAGCAGCACGGCCGCGCCGATCAGGGCGAGGAAGACGCCCACGCCGAGCAGAGCGGCGGTCCGAAGCATCGCGAAGGCGCCGGGGCCCGCGGTCGCGCCGGGCAGGCCGAGGGCCACGGCTATCAGGAAGAAGAAGACGACCGAGCCGCCGTCCAGGGCGCGCTCGAAAAGGACGGAGGCGAGCAGGGCCGAGAAGGGGAGGCCCTGCATGCGGGAGAGCAGGGCGGGCCGGATCACCTCTCCGACCTTGGCCGGCAGGTTGTTGCCCGCAAACCCGACTGCCGTGGCCAGGAAGGCCGGCAGGAGGGGGACCCGGCCGACCGGCTTGAGCAGCCAGATCCACCGGATCGCCCGCATGACGAAGGTCGCGAGGGCGATCCCGAGGCTCGCGGCGAGCCAGGCGCCTGAGGCCGACCGGATCGCCTCCGCGAGGGGTCGCAGCTCGACCTGGCGCAGGAAGAAGAAGGAGAGCCCCGCGGCCAGCGCCAGCGAAAAGGCCGCCTGAGCGGCCCGGGAGCGCAGGGCACGGCCGATCCCCCCCCGTTCCGGGGGGGTGGGCGCCTCTCCCGGCCCATTGCGGGCGGCCCCGGGAGGGGCTGCGCTGTTCACGGGGCGGCCACCCCCGTGAGCGGGCAAAGCATTCTCAAATGGCCATTCTGCCGAAAAAAATGAGGTTAAGATACCCAAATGCTTGACTTTCATCCGAAATTTTCGGATTCTTCTCTATAAATCCTCGGGAGGGACGTATGGCCAAACGGGCGCCCCGGGTTCTGGCGCTTCTGGTAGGAGCGAGCTGGTGTCTCGCGGGCCCCGCGGACGCCCAGCTCTTGCGCCGCGAGGCGCGGGAGCCGCTCGTTGTGGATCGCACGTCTGCTGTTCCTGGGCCGATCCTCGTCGTGGACGGACCGCGGCCGGGGCAGACCGTCTTCGGAGTCGTCGCGGTCAGTGGCTGGGTGTTGAGCGAAAGCTCGATCGACAAGATCGAGCTATTCCTCGACGAGAGTGACATTCCGGTCAACCGCGCCGTTCTCAACCAGCCCCGACCCGACATCACCGCGGCGTTCCCCGGCTATGCGGCAAACCCCAGCGCGGCGGCCGGGTGGATCACCTCTTTTCTCGCCCGCAACCTGACCGACGGCGCGCACGAGGTCACTCTCGCGGTGACCGAATCGGGGGTCCCCACGCCGACGCTCTTCGGGCCGATCGAGGTGATCGTGGACAACGCGATCAACCAGGCCCCCTTCGGACACCTCGATGTGCCGGTGGGCGGCGCCACGGTCGGCGCCAACGGCTCGTTTCCGGTGATCGGGTGGGCGCTGGACGACAGCGACATCAACCACATCGACTTTCTCGTCGACGGGCAGGTCTGGGCGACGGCGATCGGTCGCGGCGGCGCGGGAGACGCGATCTACGGCGGCACGCGGCCCGATGTCTACGCGGCGTTCCCCGACTTTCCGGGGCCGCAGCCCAAGTCGCTCTACTCCGGGTTCCTGGCCAACCTGGACACGACCCGGCTGCTCAACGGGCTCCATGTCGTGTCGGTCCGCGCGACGGATGACCAGGGAAGCGCCGCGGACCTCGGCTCCGCCGTCGTGCAGGTTATGAACAACGGGAGCCTGCTCGGGCCGTTCGGCGTCCTGGAGCATCCGCTCGACGAGGCGACGCTGATCTGCGGGCCCGCGGTGACGGTCATCCCGCCGGGCGGGCCTTGCCCGTCGCCGTGCTTCCCCACCGGAGGGGGCGGCGCAGTGCCGGTCTCCTTCTTCCCGAACGTCGTCAAGGGCTGGGCCCTGGACGTGGGCGCGCGACTGGACCTGGGACAGGTCTCCTGGGTCGAGCTGATGCTGGACGGGGTGATCCTCTCGAACACGCGGACGGACTGCACGGTCAGCGGCAGCGCGTTTGCCAACTGCTACGGCCTGTCACGCCCCGACATCGCTCACCTGTACCAGGGCTACGTGAACTCCGCCAACTCCGGCTTCCAGTTCAACTTCGGCCTTTCGCGCGATCCGACCGTGGGTCTCTTCGACATCTTCATCCCGACGCCGCAGGGAGTGGCGCTGGCGGGCTTCACGCTGCCTGGCAAGCACACGCTCTCGCTCCGCGTCGGGGACGAAGAGGAGACGGTCACAGAGTTCGGGGCGATGTCCGTGAACATCACCTGCGACTCGACATCTTCCAACCCCGACCGCGCCTCCTTCGGCGACGTCGACTCGCCGGGGCCCGGGCAGGGCACCGCCGGGCTGTTCCCGGTGGTGGGCTGGGCGTTTGACCTCGACGGCGTGGTGTCCAGCGTCGACCTCGTCGTGGACGGTTTCCTGATCGCGAACCTGAATGTCCCGTCCGGGACCTACGGTCTGAGGCGGGACGACGTCGTGGCGAAAGACATCCGCGTGACCTCGCCCTTCGTCGGGTTCGCATACGCGCTCAATACGACGGTTCTCGGAGACTCCGAGCACGACCTGACGGTGTACGTCAACGCGGGCGGCCGCCGCACGCTGATCGGACGCCGCAAGTTCGTGGTCTTCAACAACACCCCGATCAAGTAGGGGTTGACCCCTAGCTCCTGGCCGCGCGGGAGGAGCCGGCCTTCTTGGGCAGCGCCGCGATGCGCGCCGCCTCGCCGAAGAGCCCGAGCGCCTGCTGGATCTGGATGTCTCCCGCGGCGCGGGCCTTCCACCCCGACTCGAGGCCGTACCGGACATTGATCAGGTCCACCCGAACGGCGAGGTTCACGAGGTTCTTGTTGGGGTCCTCGTTCCACTGCCGTTCGAGCTCCTCGGCCGTGGAGAACTTCGAGGCCTCGCAGAACCGGAAGAAGGCTTCCCGCACCGCGGGCGTCACCTCGAAGTCGTGTGTCACGTCGGGGTGCTTCGACGTCCAGTCCACGGCGAAGCTGAAGGTCAGTCCCCGCGCCAGAAGCTGCGCGAGCAGCCTCGAGTCGCGGGCGTCGCTCTTGGCGATCACGTCGGGCGTGATGCCTCCCGCCGCGTAGACCACCCGTCCGGCGTCGGTGTAGAAGACCTCGCCCGACTTTCGGGGGGCCTCCTCCGCCTGCGGGGCGTCCCCCTCCTCCGGGTTCACGTAGGCGAGCAGGTCGGTGTAGTCCCTCTGGATCCAGCGCCCCGAGGGGGTGTAGTAGCGCGCGGTCGTCAGCGCCAGCCCCGCGCCGTAAGGGAGCGTGTAGACGCTCTGGACGAGCCCCTTGCCCCACGTGCGCTGCCCGACGATCAGGCCCCGGTCGTGATCCTGGATGGCTCCGGCGACGATCTCGGAGGCGGAGGCCGAGCCGCGGTTGACGAGCACGACGAGCGGGCTCTCGAAGTGCGCGCCGTCCCCGGGCGCGTAGTACTCCTGCGCCGAGGAGGCCGTACGCCCGCGCGTGTAGACGACCTTCGCCCCTTTGGGCAGGAAGACGTCCGCCACGTCCACCGCCTGGTCGAGCACGCCGCCCGGGTTGCCTCGCAGGTCGAGAAGCAGCCGCTTCATCCCCTGCTTCTCGAGCTTCTCGATGGAGGCCGCCAGCTCGCGGCTGGAGGTGTGGGTGAAGTCGCGCAGGAAGATGTAGCCGGTCTCCGGCCCGATCAGGAAGGCGTAGGGCACCGACAGGGTGGGGATCTCGGCCCGGGTGATCGTCATCCGGATCGGCTCGTCCAGCCCGGGCCGCCGGATCGTGATCGTGACCGGCGTCCCCTTGGGACCGCGCAGCTTGCGGACGACCTCGTCGGTCGAGACGTCCTCCTTGAGCTCCTCGTCCTCGACGTGCGTGATGATGTCGCCCGCCCGGATGCCGAGCTTGTAGGCGGGCGTGCCCTCCATCGGCGCGATCACCGTGATGCGTCCCATCCGCTTCTGGATCTGGATCCCGAGCCCGAAGAAGGAGCCCTGCTGCTTCTCGCGCATCGCGGCGTAGTCTTCCGGCTCGAGGAAGGCCGTGTGCGGGTCGAGCCTCGAAAGCATCCCGTGGATCGAGGCGTAGACGAACTTCTCGGGCGGGACCGGCTCCGGCGCCCAATCCGAGAGGGTCGTCAGCATGTCGGCGTACTCGTCGAGGTTGGGCAGCTCCCGCTCGGGCACGGCCAGCAGCTTGGACCCCAGGGTGCCGCCCACCAGGGTCGCGGCGGCCAGCAGGGACAGGGCGATCAGAAGGCGCGAACGGGGACGGCTCAAGTTGTCTTCCCTCCGGTCACCATTCTGACACGCCGCTTGCCGGGACGTACGGGGATTGAGGCAAAAAGGTTTCTCCCGGGGGTACAATCCTCGTCCCGAGGTCACAACATGTTTGGCTCCATTGGAATGCCCGAGCTCATCCTGATTTTCGTCGTGGCCCTGCTCGTTTTCGGGCCGCGCAAGCTGCCGGAGATCGGCAAATCGATCGGAAAGGGGCTGGCGGAGTTCAAGAGGGCCTCGGAGGACCTCAAGAAGACGATCGAGCAGGAGATCGAGGAGGGCAAGAGCGAGATCTCCGCCGTCGGGCGGGAGGTCTCCGCGGCCGCCGACACGATCGCCCGGATACCCGCTGCCGCGCCGCCGGCCGGCCCGGCAGAGGGCGATCGGCCCGAAGCTCCCATCCGCCCCGCTTGAGCCGGTTCCTGCCGGAGCGCGCCGCGCGACCCCGTCCGGGAGGCGAGGAGGAAGAGCTTCCCCGGATGGGGTTCTTCGACCATCTGGAAGAGCTGCGCCGGCGCCTCGTCGTCTCCCTCGTCGCGCTCTTGACGGGCTTCCTCGCCTGCTGGTACTGGGCCCCCCGGCTCTTCGATTTCCTCGCCGCGCCGCTGCGCCGCACACTCCCTGCGGGGCAGAACCTGGCCTACACGACGCTGGCGGAGCCATTCGTCCTCTACTTCCGCGTGGCGATGCTCGCGGGCGTGATCCTCGCCGCGCCCGTCATCCTCTGGCAGATCTGGCTCTTCGTCGCGCCGGCCCTCTACCGGTACGAGCGGCGCTGGGTCTGGCCGTTTTTGACCGCCAGCGTCGTCTTCTTCCTGTCGGGCTGCGCGTTCGGCTACTACGAGGCGTTTCCGCTCGTGGTCGGCTTCCTGGTCAAGATGGGCAGGCCGTTCCAGGCCGTCATCACGATCAACGAGTACCTCTCGACCGCGGCCAAGATCATCCTGGGCCTCGGGGCCTGTTTCGAGATGCCGATCCTCGTCTTCTTTCTCGCCCGGATGGGGGTCGTCTCGGAGAAGTGGCTGCTCGCCAAGTTCAAGTACGCCGTCCTCGTCATCTTCCTCGTCGCCGCCATCATCACACCCACACCCGACATCACGACCCAGCTCGTCTTTGCCGTGCCGATGATCCTGCTGTACCTGCTCGGCATCGGCGTCGCCTGGGTCTTTAGGAAGAGGGCGTAAACCCTCTCCCTCCGGGAGAGGGCAGAGTGAGGGCGTGACTCTTCGCGGCGCGGGAGACTTGAGCGCAACCCCTCGAGAACGCCCCTCACCCCAACCCTCTCCCAGGGGGAGAGGGGGCGGAGCTTCATGCGCCTGACCCTCACGCCCTCCTTCCTCGAGCTCTTCCCCGATGCGGTCCTCGGCGTCGCCGTGGCCCGCGGCGTCGACAACGCGGGGGAGGACGCGGCGCTGACCGCCCGGCTGCGCGAGGCCGAGGCCCTGATCGGGCAACGGCTCCGCGATCAGGCGCTGGCCGAGCACCCACGCGTCGCGGTCTGGCGGGAGGCCTATCGGAAGTTCGGCGCGAAGCCGAAGGACTATCCCTCCTCGGTCGAGAACCTCCTTCGGCGGGCCCTCAAGGGAGAGGTCCTCCTTCACATCAACAAGATCGTGGATATCTACAACGCCGTCTCGCTCGAGACGCTGCTTCCCGCCGGAGCGGAAGACCTGGACGCGATCGAGGGGGACGTCGCGCTCGCGGTCGCCGGGGAAGGTGAGGCGCCGGTCAAGCTCCTCGGGGAGCCCGAGGCGCGCCCGCCGCGCCGGGGCGAGGTGATCTACCGCGACCGCGCGGGAGCGATCTGCCGCCGCTGGAACTGGAAGGAGGCGGACCGTACCCGGATCACCGCGGCCACGCGAAACGCCCTCCTGGTCGTCGAAGGGCTTCCCCCGATCGAAAGGAGCGCCGTTTCTTCGGCGATCGAGGAGATCGCGCGGGCAATCCCGAAGCACTGCGGCGGCGCGGTGGTCACGGCGCTCCTCGACCGGGAGCGCCCCGTCCTCGAGCTCGCGATCGACTGAGCCCGCGGGGTCTCCCGCTCTTCGGTGCGCGTTTTGCGGGCTTCTCCGCCGCCCGCGCGCTCATCGGCTTCGGCCGCGCGTGACGCGGCTGATCGATGCCGAGCTTTCCGCCGCCCGGCAGTGTCACCTGCGTGAGCAGACCCCAGCCCTGGTTCTGCACCGGGCCGCAGGCGACTTTGCACTTCTTCATCTCCGCGATGAGAGCCTCGACGTCATCGCACATCAGATAGAACTCGTGCACGTTGTTCTCGTTGGATGGATGCACGGCGACCTCTGCCGGAGGCAATCCGAAGATCAGCCGTCCGCCGCCCACATCGACGTTCGGCAGCTTGAGCACGTCGCGCAGGAAGGCGCGGTCGGCATCGGGATCCGTGCTGTAGAGGATCGAGTGTGCGCCGATGATCATGGCAGTCTCCTGGCCTTCGCCGGCTCAAAGCCAACGCAGGAAACGGGAGTGGATGAAACCCCAGGCAACCATGCACAAAAGAAATGCGACGACCACCATGAAGCCATACTTCCACTCGCTCGGTGGAACGAGATGCTCGAAGTTCATGCCGTAGATGCTGGCCACGAAGTTCGGAACCAGGATGATGACGGTAACGGCCGTCAGGCGCTTCATGATGTTGCCCAGCCGGGTGAAGGAATAGAAGACCTGTACGTCGAGCGCAGCGCCGAGCAAATCCCGATAGGTGTCCATCTCGGCAAGGACGTGCAGGGCGTGGTCCTGGACGTCGCCGAAGTAGGGTCGTAGCCCGTCGGGGATCGCGTGTTCGCGGCGGAGCACCTCGGAGAGGACATGGCTCGTCGGTGCGAGGAGTCGGGGGACTCGAAGCAGTTCCTTCCGGAGGCGGAAGAGGTCGGCGGCCGCGCCCTCCGACCCCTTGAAGATCGCCTCCTCGATCCGTTCGATCCGCTCGCGGACCCGATCCTGCACCGCGAAGTAGCCGTCGACGAGACTCTCGAAGAGTGCGTACGCCAGGCACGCCACGCCGTAGGCCTGGCGCCCCTCGTGCTGCTCCCAGCGCCGGAGCGCCTCCTCCAGCAACGACAACACGGCGGCGGGTCTGCGGTGAATGGTCACCAGATAGTTCTCGCCCCAGAACAGGTTCAGCTCTCGCGGCCAGAACTCGCGGCCCGTATGCTCGGCGGCATAGACGACGATGAAGTAGTAGCCGCGATGGGCGTCACAGCGGGGGCGCTCGTGCGGCTTGGTCACCTCCTCGAGCGCCAGCTCGTGGAAGCCGAACTGACGCCGCAGCAACTCCACCTCCGCGGGGCCCGGGTCGCTGATGTCGAGCCACAATCGATTCTCAGGGTCGGCGAGCAGCTCGGAGAGCCGGTCGACGGGGACCTGCGCCGGCGAGCCCCGGCCATGGACGTCCATCACGAGTCGCATCGTTCCCATCGTGCCCCTCCCGTGACTGTCGGTGACTTTGGATGCCTCAGCCGCCAGGAATCGCCAGAGTCTATTGTGCCCTGTGCGGCCGCTCCAACAGGGCGCGCCGTCGGGCTATCGGCTCCGGCTGCCCTTCCCGTTTCGCGCCAGAACCAGCTCCACGAACTCGCGCACGGCACCGCGGCCGCCCGCGTGCTCCAGCACCACGCGGGCAACCTTCTTGGCTGCGGGCGCCGCGTCCAAGGGGCAGGCGGAGAAGCCCGCTCGCTTCATCAGGTCAACGTCCGGCTCGTCATCGCCCATCGCGGCGGTCTCGGAGGGCTCGACCCCCCAACGCCGGCAGAGGGCTTCGTACCGGGCGAGCTTGTCCTTCTCGCCCTGGTAGCAGGAGCGCACGCCGAGGTCGCGGGCGCGCAGGGCCGTCGCCTCGGAAGTGCGCCCGGAAATCCAGGCGATCCGGAGGCCGGCCGCGAGCGCCTTGCGGATGCCGTGGCCGTCCTTGGTGTCGAAGACCTTCAGCTCCCGTCCCCGGTCGTCGATGTAGAGCCGTCCATCGGTCAGGCATCCGTCCACGTCGAAGAAGAGAGCCTTGATCCGGTTCTTCACTGGATCCCGGCGGACAGCAGGTCGTGCAGGTGGATCGCGCCGGAGAGCCGGCCCTCCCCGTCCACCACGAAGAGGGAAGTGATCTTCGCGGACTCCATCCGGGCGAGCGCCGTGGAGGCGAACTCCTCGGCGTCCACCGTCTTCGGGTCGGCATGGAGACAGTCGCCGGCCCGGCGCGACAGGAGCGCCGCGTCCTTCTCGAGCAGGCGACGCAGGTCCCCGTCCGAGATCGCGCCGGCAAGCCGCCCCGCGCCGTCCACGACGGCCGTGATCCCCATCATCTTGCGCGACATTTCGTGGATCGTCTCGCTCATGGTCGTCTCGCGCGAGACCGACGGGACACGTCCCCCGCTGCGCATCAGATCCTTCACTTTAAGGAATCGCCGTCCGAGGCGCCCTCCGGGGTGGAGCGCGGCGAAGTCCTCCTCTTTGAAGCCCCGTTTCTCCGAGATGGCCATGGCGAGCGCATCGCCCAGGGCCAGCATCGCGGTCGTCGAGGCCGTGGGAGCGAGATTCAGGGGGCACGCCTCCCGGGAGATCTCGACCGTGATCGTGACGTCCGCGACCCGTGTGACGGCGGACCCGGGCGTGCCCGTCATTGCGATCGTCTTCAACGACCGGGACCGCGCGAACTCGAGCAGGCGGACGATCTCCGGCGTCTCGCCCGAGTGGGAGAGCGCCAGGACGATGTCCCCGGCGACGAGCATCCCGAGGTCCCCGTGCGAGGCCTCGGCGGCATGCAGGAAGTAGGCGGGGGTGCCGGTCGAGGCGAACGTCGCGGCGATCTTCTGTCCGATCAGCCCCGATTTCCCGATGCCCGTCACGCAGATCCGCCCCCGGCAGGCCTCGATCTGCTCGGCGGCTTTCCGGAAATCGGGTCCGACCCGGCCGATCTGCTCGCGCACGGAGTCCGCCTCGATCTGGAGGACCCTTCTTGCGGCTTCCAGGATCACTCCGGCTATCTTAGCCCGCCCCGGCCGCCGGCCCGTGAAACCCGAGGCTTGCTCCTGCGTATCTAGGGCACAACCGGTCGGAGTGTGCCCCGGTCCGTCGAAAGGAGAGGGTCTTGAATCTCGAGCGCTCCGTTCTCGCCTCCCTGCTGCTCTCGGTTTCGCTTGCCGCCGCCTCCCCGGCGGCGCAGTCCCCGGCGGCACCCGTTGCGCCGCCCGCGGGCCACGTTCCCGCGGTCGCGTTCGAGAAGTACACGCTTCCCAACGGGCTGCAGGTGGTCCTGCACGTGGACCGCAAGCTGCCGATCGTCCACGTCAACCAGTGGTTCCACGTCGGCTCCAAGAACGAGAAGCCGGGGCGGACGGGCTTTGCCCACCTCTTCGAGCACATGATGTTCCAGGGCTCCAAGCAGGCTCCCCACGACTACTTCACCTACGCCGAGCGCGCCGGAGCGAACCTCGCGGAGGGGGGCGTCAACGGCACGACCAACAACGACCGGACCAACTACTTCGTCACGGTCCCCTCCGGCAGCCTCGAGTTCGTCCTGTGGCTCGAGTCCGACCGCCTCGCGACGCTGACCGACGCGATCAACAAGGAGAAGCTCGACAACCAGCGGGACGTCGTCAAGAACGAGCGGCGCCAGGGGCTCGAGAACACTCCCTACGGCCGCTGGTTCAAGCTCGCCGTGGAGGAGCTGTTCCCGGCGGGCCACCCCTATTCCTGGACCGTGATCGGCAGCCACGAGGACCTGACCGCCGCCTCCCTCGACGACGTCACCGAGTTCTTCAAGATCTACTACACGCCCAACAACCTCTCGCTCGTCGTGGCGGGGGACTTCGACCCGGCGGAAGCGAAGAGGCTCATCGAGAAGTATTTCGGCGGGATACCGGCGGGGCCGCCGCTCGACCGGCCGAAGCTCTGGATCCCGACGCTCGAGCGGGAGAAGATCATCGAGGCGGCCGACCGTGTCGCGCAGGAACGCGTCTACATGATCTGGCCGACTCCGCCCCTCTACACTCCGGGGGACGCGGAGCTCGACCTGACCTCCCTTGTCCTGACCGACGGCCTCGCCTCACGCCTGGCCAGGGTCCTCGTCTACGACCGGCAGCTCTGCTCGGACGTAAACGCCTTCCAGGCCTCCGCGGAGATCTCGAGCTTCTACGCCGTCATCGCCACGGCGCGGCCCGGCGCCTCTCTGCCCGAGATCGAGAAGGTAATCACCGGAGAGATCGCGCGCCTGGCCAGAGAGGGTCCCGGCGAGTCGGAGCTCGCGCGCGCCAAGACGAAGCAGGAGTACAACTTCGTGACGGGTTTGGAAAGGATCGGGGGCTTCGGCGGCAAGGCCGACCTCCTGAACAGCTACAACACGTACCTGGGGGACCCGGGCAAGTTCGAGTTCGACCAGGCCCGCTATCGCAACGTCACGACGGCGGATCTCCAGAAGACGGCGGCCCGGTGGCTCGACACGCGCAACCGGCTGCTCGTCCGCTTCTTCCCGGAGAAGTCGGGCCGGCCGAGCGAGGTGGCGCTCGACCGCGCCCAGGTCCCGGGGCTCGGGGCCGACCGGGCCTTCCGCGCGCCGGAGGTCAAGAGCGCCAGGCTCGAGAACGGCCTCGCGGTGCTGGTCGTCGAGCGCCCGGAGCTGCCCAAGGTCGCGGTCAAGCTCGTCGCCCGGGCGGGCTCGATTGCCGATCCGGCGGGAAAGGAGGGGACCGCCTATCTGACGGCGCGCATCATGCCGCTCGGCACGAAGACCCGCAAGGCCCTCGAGATCGAGACCGCCCTGGGGGACCTCGGGACCGCGATCGCGCCGGAGTCGCAGCGCGAAAGCTCCCGCCTCTCCTTCGAGGTCCTGAAGCGGAACCTCGGCCCCGCGCTCGCGATCTTCGCCGACGTCGTGGAGAACGCGACGTTTCCGGCGAGCGAGGTGGATCGCGAGAAGAAGAGGCACCTGGACGCGCTTTCGCAGCAGGCGAAAAACGCCAATGCCGTCGCGGCGCGCCTTCGGTCGATGCTGGCGTACGGCCGCGAGCACCCCTACGGGCGTCCCGGGCAGGGTCTGCCCGGCACCGTCCAGGCGATCGGCGCGGAGGACCTGGTCCGGTTCCACCGGGCCCGGTACTGCCCCGGCGGAGCGGCGCTCGTCTTCGTGGGCGACATCACCCTCGAGCAGGCGCAGGCGCTCTCGAGCAAGGCCTTCGGCTCCTGGAGCGGGGGCGCTCCGGAGCCGACCGCGATCCCGGCTTCCTCTCCCGCCCCGGCGGGGAAGGTCTACCTGGTCGACCGGCAGGATGCAGCGCAGACGGTCGTGAGCCTCTTCGTGCCGGGGATCAAGCGTACTTCCCCCGACTACTACGCCCTGACACTGGCCGACGGTGTCTGGGGCGGGGGAGCGAGCTCCCGGCTCGACATGAACCTGCGGGAGGAGAAGGGCTACTCCTACGGCGTCTTCTCGACGCTCGGGACGCTGAGCGAGGCCGGGCTCTGGTGGGCCGGCGGCGGTGTCCAGACC
>JBOGJK010000586.1:0-3569 GCA_050745345.1 Thermoanaerobaculia bacterium | reverse complement strand
TTCTCTGGGGACGATTCGCCACGGCCGAGGAGGCCTCCAGGGCGAAAGACCGCGTCCCGGCGCATTTCGTGACGCCGTCCAACCGGCCGGCCGTGGTCGCGGTCCGGTAGAATCCCGACTGACCATGTCAACGCCGAATGCCGGGTTCCGGGGCTCGCTCGCGGAGACGCCGCTGCCACAGGTCCTCCGGCGCATTTTTCTCGAACAATTGAACGGCACCTTTTCGCTCGTGCGGGGAGACGAGACGCGACACCTTTTCTTCGAAAAGGGCGAGCTTCGGACGGCGACCTCGTCGCGCGAAGGACAGCGGATCGGGGCATTCCTCAAGCGGCGCGGCTGGATCACCGACGAGGAACTGGCTCAGGCGCTCGTGACCGTGGCCGAGCACGGGCGCGCGCGCCTCGGCAAGATCCTCGTGGACAAGGGCCTCGTGACGCGGGCCGTGCTCGACACCGAGATCCGGCGGCTCGTCGAAGAGATCGTCTTCTCGACCTTCGAGTGGGACGCCGGCGACTATCGCTTCCAGCCCTCCACGGGGGTCCTCGATCCCGACGTCGCCCTGACGCTCTCGACCGCGGCGATCATCGTGGAAGGCCTCCGCCGCCTGCCGGAGAACGAGGTTTTTCGGGAACGGCTGGGCGACGGGCGCCACGTTCCCATGCTGGCGGCCGAGCCGATGTCCCGGTACCAGTACCTGCCGCTGGCACCGCAGGAAGCGTACCTTCTGTCCCGCATCGACGGCGTGTTCGACGTCGAGTCCCTTCTCAAGATCGGGGGCACATCGCGCGGCGCGACGGCCAAGACGCTGTACTCGCTTTTGTCCTGCGGCATCGTGGAATGGAAGAAAGAGGGCATTTCCGCCCCCAGGGAGACCGGCGGCGGCTTCGCGGGGCTCAACGTCGAGGTCCAGGCGCAGCCCGCGACGCGCACGCCGGCGCACTCCGGGCTGATCAAGAACACCTACCGGCGCATCGACTGGCTCACGCACTACGAGCTGCTCGGCGTCGCGCCGGACTGCTCGCAGGACGACATCGAGCGCGCCTACTTCGAGCGGAGCCGGCTTTTCCACCCGGACCTTCGCCACCGGGAGGATCTCGCCTCCTACGAGAAAGAGCTTACGGCGGTCTTCGAGCAGCTGAAGGTCGCGCACGGCGCCCTCTCCGACCCCCAGAAGCGCCAGGAATACGACCAGAGCATCGTCGAAGCTCCCGTCCCGATGGCGGTGACGGAGACATCCTCGGATCCGAAAGCGAGGCAGCAACTGGCCGCGGAGAGCTTCAAGAGAGCCAAGAGGCTCATCGAGGAGAGAGACTTTCATCCGGCCGGCGAGATGCTGCGCGAGGCGATCCGCTTCGTGCCGGACAATCCGGAGTACCGCTTCACCCTCGCGCAGGTCGAGCTCAAGAACGCGAAGTGGATCGACCGCGGACTCGATAACCTCATGAAAGCGGCGCGCCTGGCGCCCCGCCGGCCGGACTACCTGCGCGAGGCGGCGCGGCAGATGTGTCTCCACGGGCGATTCGCCGACGCCGAGCCTTTCGCGCGGCGCCTGGTGAGCCTCGATCCCTCGGCCGAGAACCAGGAGATCCTCGACAGCATCCTGAAGGGGCTCGGCGAAGAACCGGCGACGCCGGCGGCCCGCGCGGCCGCTCACAAACGCGCCGAGATCCCGGCGGAGACGCCGCCCGAGAAGGCGGGGGCTCCGGTCGAGCCCGACCTGCCCGCGCCGGTTCCGGAGGAAGCGGACGCGGACAACCGGCCAACCCTGTTCTCGCGGCTTTTCCGGCCCCGGACTTGACGCCGCTTCTCACCGGTCTCGGCCTGGCCGCCGCCGCGGGTTTCAATGGATGGGCGGTCCTGCTGCTCTTCAACGGGCTCTACCGGGTTCTACCGCAGGAGTTCCCGGGACCGATCGCGGCGTTTTTCGCCAGCCCGGCCATGCTGGAGCTGGCGCTGGTGATGTTCCTGCTCGAGTTCGTGGCCGACAAGATTCCCTTCGTCGACCGTTTCTGGGATACGGCGCACACGCTGCTGCGCCCCGCCATCGGCGGCGCTCTCGCGATGGCTTCGGTGGGGGAGTGGACCCTTGCCGGCCGGATCGGCGCGGGCCTGGGCGGTGTGGCGGCGACGCTCGCGACGCACGTGGCCAAGTCCACGTCGCGCCTGACCTCGACGGCCGCCTTGCGCGTCGGCTCGCAGTTCGCGATGTCGATCGCCGAGGACCTGCTGGCCGTCGTTCTGGCCACGCTGATGTTCTTCGAGCCGCGCTTTACCGCCATCTTCCTCGTTGCGCTGGCGGTGACGCTGGCGATGCACTGGTCGAGGGTGGGGCGGGCGCTGCGGATCCTCTTCTTTCGGATCCAGCACCCGCGAATGAAACCGGAACCCTGACGCTGGTACAATTCAATCGGTCCGAGCGGGCCACGTGATCGTCCCGAGAAATCGGGGAGGAAAGTCCGAACTCCATACGGGCGGCATGCCGGGTAACCCCCGGTCGCGGCGACGCGAAGGAAAGTGCCACAGAAAAGAAACCGCCTTCCGCTCTTTCGGGAGGGGACGGTAAGGGTGAAACGGTGCGGTAAGAGCGCACCGCCCCGGCGGCAACGCCGGGGGCACGGCAAACCCCATGCGGAGCAAGGCCAAATAGGGAGACAGAGGGCGCCCGTCCCAATCCGCTCACGGCGGACTGTCTCCGGGTCGGCTGCTTGAGCCCGAGGGTGACCTCGGGCCCAGAGGAATGATCGCGGTCCCGCGCGAGCGGGAAACAGGATTCGGCTTACCGGCCCGCTCGGATTTTTTTAATGTCGCCGGGGGGGCTGCGCCCCTCCCGGCTCCGAAACGTCTAAAGGAGAGCCCTGGGCATCATCATGGCTGAAATGGTCAAGCCGCCTGCCTTGCGGAAGGGGGCGACGATCGGGGTGGCGGCGGTTTCGGGGCCGGTGGACTGGGGCAAGCTGGACGGCGGGATTGCGAGGCTCCGCGCCAAAGGGTACGGGATCGTCGAGGCGGCGAACCTGCGGAGTCGGGATGGCCTGTTCGCCGGCACCGACGAAGAGCGGGCAGAGGGCTACCGTCAGCTCGTGCGCGATCCGGCGGTCGACGCCGTCTTCTTCGCTCGGGGCGGGTACGGGGCGGCGCGGATCCTGCCGCGGCTCGACCCCGCCGAGGTCCGCGCGCATCCGAAGATCCACCTCGGCGGGTCGGATCTGACGGCGCTCTTCGCCTGGTTGACGCAGTCGGTCGGCCTCGCCGCCTTCTACGGGCCGATGGTGGCGGTCGAGATGGCCTCCGAGGACGGTCTCGACTGGGAGACGGTGCTGTCGGGAGCGCCGGTTTCGCCGCACCATTTCGCTTCCGAGGATGTCCTTTCTCCCGGCATCGGTGAGGGCCCGCTCGTCGGAGGATGCCTCTGCCTGCTGGCATCGTTGTCCGGGACGCCCCAGGAGCTCGACGCCGACGGCGCCGTCCTCTTCTGGGAGGACACCGGCGAGCAGGCCTACCGCCTGGACCGGATGCTCACGCAGCTCGAAGGGGCCGGGACATTCGATAGACTTCGCGGCATGGTCATC
>JBOGJK010000585.1:0-2070 GCA_050745345.1 Thermoanaerobaculia bacterium | reverse complement strand
CAAGCAAGGTGGCCACCCGCACGCTGACGACCGAGTACGAGCGAACCGGCGCACTCCCGGCGGAGCAGCCGATCCTCGTTGCCGACGATCTCATGCTCTTCACGGACGAGCAGAACGCGGGAGCGCTCGCCGCGGCGACGGGCAGCGACAGGACGCTCGTCGGCACTCTCAAGGCGCATCTGAACCGGATCGTGCCGGGAGACTACCTGGGGCTGCTGGGCTACATCGAGATGAACGCGGCCAACGAGGAGCAGCTCCAGGCAATCCGCCGGGCCGTCCGGGACCGATACACCGTCGCGACCTGCCTGGGCTTCGGGCCGCGCTTCCTGCACTCGACCGGGCAAGCCTACAAGGGGGGCCCGAACACGGGCGTGTTCTTGCAAATCACCTGCGACGACGCGGTGGACCTCCCGATCCCCGGGCAGCGCTATACCTTCGGCGTGGTGAAGGCGGCCCAGGCCCGGGGAGATTTCCAGGTCCTCGCGGAGCGTGGGCGTCGCGCGCTGAGGGTGCATCTGGGCAAGGACGTGAAAGCAGGGCTGACGATGCTGCGAAACGTCATCGGCCAGGCTCTCAGGTAATCGAGGGAGTAAGGAGGACAGACATCATGCAGATCGGAATGGTGGGCCTGGGCCGCATGGGCGGCAACATGGCGCGGCGTCTGATGAAGGGCGGACACGAAGTCGTCGCCTACGCGACGGACCCGGCGAGCGTCCAGCAGCTCGCCAGCGAAGGGGCGACGGGAACCGCGACGCTGGACGATTTCGTGGGCAAGCTGAAGACCCCGCGCACAGCCTGGGTGATGGTGCCGGCGGGGGCGGTAACGGAGCAGGTCGTGATGGACCTGGCGGCGCGGATGAAGCCCGGCGACACCATCATTGACGGTGGCAACTCCTTCTACAAGGACGACGTGCGCCGCATGAAGGTCCTCAAGGGAAAGGGGCTCCACTACGTGGACGTCGGCACGAGCGGGGGCGTGTGGGGTATCGAGCGCGGCTACTGCCTGATGATCGGCGGGGAGAAAGAGGTTGTCCGGCGGCTCGACCCGATCTTCAAAACGCTGGCCCCGGGGATGGGCGACGTGCCGCGCACGGCCGGGCGCGAGAGGGTGGGCGGGATGGCGGAGCACGGCTACCTCCACTGCGGCCCGTCGGGCGCCGGCCACTTCGTCAAGATGATCCACAACGGCATCGAGTACGGGATGATGCAGGCTTACGCCGAGGGCTTCGACATCCTGCGCGGACAGGGGTCCGGCAAGGTCGCGGAGCCGTACCGCTACGCCTTCGACCTGGCCGACGTGGCCGAGGTCTGGCGGCGCGGGAGCGTCGTCACCTCCTGGCTCCTCGACCTCGCCGCCACGGCGCTGGCCGGGAGCCCGGATCTCGAGGAGTACTCGGGTACGGTGCAGGACTCGGGCGAGGGCCGTTGGACGGTGCTGGCGGCCGTGGAGTCGGCCACGCCGGCCAACGCGTTGACGACCTCCCTCTACACGCGCTTCCGCTCGCGCCAGGACCACACCTTCGCCGAGAAGGTCCTCTCGGCCATGCGCAAGGGCTTCGGCGGGCACGGGGAGGGCCGGTAGCGCCGGCAGCCACGCAGGAGGGGGAGTCCGATGGCGAACCAGCTCGCGCCGCAGCCCTGCACTCTCGAGATCTTCGGGGGGAGCGGCGATCTCGCCCGGCGAAAGCTCCTGCCCGCCCTCTACAACCTGGCCCTGGACGGAGTCCTGCCGGAGCGCTTCGCGGTGTTGGGCGTCGGGCGCCGCGAGATGAGCGATGACGTCTTCCGCGCCTTCGCGCGCACCGGGATCGAGAAGCACTCGCGCCGCGAGCTCGAGCCCGGCTCCTTCGCCGACTTCGAGCGCCGCATCTTCTACCACCGGGGCGACATCGACGACTCGGAGAGCTACGCGGGTCTCAAGCGCCAGCTGGAGGAGATCGAGCCCGAGCTCGGCATCCCGGGCAACCGCATCTTCTACCTCTCGATCCCGCCTAGCGCCTTCGCCAGCTGCGTCGGGAGGCTCGAGGCCGCCGGCCTGGTGACGCCCCCCGAGTCCGAGCGCACCACGCG
>JBOGJK010000584.1:0-6005 GCA_050745345.1 Thermoanaerobaculia bacterium | reverse complement strand
GGATCAACCCGAGCAGGATCACGATGACGATGGCGATCAGGCCTCCGAAGAGGCCGCCGAGCAGCGTGTAGACCAGCCCTTCCAGGATGAAGGGCCCGGTGATCCAGCGGCGCCGGGCGCCGAGCGCCATCTTGACGCCGATCTCCCGCGTGCGCTCCTTGACCACCGCGTACATGATGTTGGCGACCCCGACTCCGCCGATGATCAGCGTCAGACCGCCGATGACGCCGAAGAAGATCTCGAGCCCGAGCATGATCTTGGCGCCCGTCTTCTGCCCCTCGACCGTGTTCCAGACGCCAAAGACGCGGGGATCCTCGGGATCGAAGCCCAGGCGCGGCGAGAGGACCTGGTTCAAGCGCACGAGGGCGTCGTCCATCTCCTCCGGCTTCTTCACGCGCAGGACGAGCACGTTCAAACGGTCGCGCCCGAAGAGGGCCTCGAAGGTCGTGGCCGGGATCACGGCGTGCTCGGCGTCGGGGCCGCCGTAGGTGGAGGACTGACGCTTCCTCTGCATGACGCCGATCACGGTGAAGGGAGAGTTGTTGATGAGGATCGTCTTTCCGACCGGCTCTTCCTCGCCGAAGACGTCCCGGGCGAGCTCGTTGCCGAGGAAGACGACGCGCCGCTTCTCCTCCTCGTCCTGGGGATTGAGGAACCGCCCCCCCGGCCTCGGGTAGTGCTTGCGGCGGTCGCCGTAGACATGGGTCGTGCCGATGACGCGCGCGTTGACGGTCTTTCTGCCGTAGGCGAGCGCGGTCCGCCAGGAGGTCACCTCCCCCCAGACGGCGTCGAGCTCCGGCATGCGTTCCCGCACGTAATCGACGTCGTCCAGCCGGGGACGGACCGGGCGTCCCTCGGCGAGCCCCTTGTAGGGGATCGAGGTCTCGCCGGGCCAGAGGATAGCGATGTTCGAGCCCATCGCCTGCTCGTTCTGCCGGAGCTGCAGCTTCAAGCCGTTGCCGAAGGCGAGCAGCAGCAGGATCGTGACCGTGCCCCAGGCCAGCGAGGCGATCGTCAGCGTCGCACGCTTCTTCTGGAGCCGCGCCGAGCGGAAGAAGAGCTGGAAGACGAGAGCGAGATCGCGGCGCGTCATAGCTTCATCGCGACGACCGGGTCCAGGCGCGAGGCCTCCCGGGCGGGAAAGTAGCCCGCCACCAGGCCCGTCAGGCCCAGGATCGCCGCGGTCACGGCCGCCACCGAGAGAGAGACCTCGGGATTTCCGACGAACTCCCCGACGCCGAACTTCGGGAAGATCGCGCAGACCGAGAGCGAGATCCCGAGGCCGATCGCCCCGCCGATCGCCGTGATGAGCAGCGTCTCGATCAGAAACTGGCGCAGGACCCATCTGCTCCGGGCGCCCAATGCCATCTTGATCCCTACCTCGCGCGTGCGCTCCTCGACGACGACATTCATGATGTTGGACACGCCGATCCCGCCCACGATCAACGTGAAGGAGCCGATGATCCCGAGGAAGAGGCGGAAGGAGAGAAAGAAGATCTCGAAGAAGGCGAACTCCTCCGTCGTGTCCCAGACGGAGAGAGCCTCCTTGTCGTTCGGATCGAAGCGCTGCCGGTGGCCCAGGATCTCCCGCACGCTGGCGGTGACCTCCTTGCTCTCTCCCGCGATCGCCGGCTGGTAGATCAGGTTCTCGACCCACTTGATGCCGGTCAGCGCGCGGAAGGTCGAGCCGGGGATGAAGACCTTGCCGTTGTCCCGGCCGCTGTAGCTCGACTGCTGCACTTTCTTCTGGAGCACGCCGACGATCAGGAACGGCGACCCGCCGAGCAGAACGGTCTTTCCGACGGCGGGAGTCTCGCCGAAGACATCCTCGGCGAGCTTGTTGCCGATGAAGACGACGCGGCGCTGCTCCGCGACGTCGTTCGGGTTGACGAACCGCCCCCCCGGCTGCGGGATCAAGTTGCGCATGTTGCCGAACTCGGGAGATACCCCCGACACGTCCACCGCGAGAGTCTTCGAGTTGTAGATGAGCTTCAGGGTCTGCGAGTACTCGCTCGAGATGGCGGTCAGCCCGCGCGCTCCCTGGCGGATCGCGTCCACGTCCTCCTCGTTCAGGCGGATCTTTCGCCCCTTGCCCAGCCCCTCGAACGGGATCGAGGTCAGCCCCGGCCAGGCGATGCAGATCTGGTCGCCGATACCGGCGGCGTTGATCGTGATCTGGCGCTGCAGGCCGCGTCCGAAGGCGAGCAGCAGCGTCACGGCGACCGTGCCCCAGACGATCCCGAACACGGTCAGAAACGTGCGCAGCTTCTGGCTCCGCAGGTCGCGCCACATCTGCCGGAGGGCGTCCTTGAGGCTGAGCATCGGGCAACGCGGCTCAGTCGACGGCGGAGGTGATCTTCTTAGCCGGCCGCTCGAGCACCTTGGCCCCGGCCTCCAGCCCCGCGAGGACTTCCGCGTTCAACCCGTCCGAGATGCCGAGCCGGATCTCGGTCTTCTTCGGCGGCTCCTTGGGCTTTCCCGCCGGCAGCTCGACGAAGGTCTTCTTGCCGCCGTCCTCGAAGATCACGACGCGCTCGGGCACCGTCAGGACGTCCTTCTTCTCCCGGATGATCAGGTCGGCGTTGGCGGAGTGGCCGGCGCGCAGCGTGAGCCGGCTCGTGGGATCGAGCTCGATCTCGACGTCGAAGAGGGTCGCCCCTTCCTTCTGCTGGGCCTGCGGAGCGATCCGGGAGACGCGCCCCGTGACGATGTCGGTCGGGAGCGCCCCCACCTTGATCCGCGCGGGCAGCCCGACCCGGAGCTTCCCGACGTCGATCTCGTCCACCGTCCCCTTGAAGATCAGGTCGTTCATGTCGGCGACCGTCGCGAGCTCGGTGCCCGGCTGGTAGGTGGTCAGCGGCGTAATGGGATCGCCCGGGTTGACGGTCCGCGTCAGGATCGTGCCGGCAGCCGGGGCCCGGATCTTCGACTCGATTGTGATGTCGGCGGTGTCCACGCGCCCCGTTCGCGTCAGGTCCCGCTCCTGCTCGGCGCGGGCGAGCGCGATCTTGGCGAGCTCGAAGGACTCTCGCTTGGAGTCGAGGTCCGACTTCGGGAGCACGCCGGTCTGCGACAGCTCGCTCGAGCGCTCGTAGTCCGCCTTCGCCCGCTGGAAGGAGGCCCGGGCCGAGTCGAGCCGCCGGTCGACATCGGTCAGCTCCTGGGGCGTGGGATCGGGGCCGATCTCGAAGAGAGTCTGCCCGGCAGCCACACGGTCCCCGACCTCGACGAAGCAGCGGCGCACGATGCCCGAGATCTTGGACTTCACGGAGAACTTCTGGCGCGGCTGGATCTGCCCCACGGCGATGGCCTTCTCGGTGACGGAGCCCTTTTCGACCGTGACCATCTTCGGGCCGTCCTTGTCGTTCCTGGCGGAGCGGGCCCAGGCATAGAGCCCGGCCGCGACGGCGACGAGGATCGCCAGCAGAAGTAGCGTTTTGAAGAGCTTGCGCATGGGACGACCCCTCTCCCCGGACGCCGCCGGCCAAAGGTTCGACGGCCCCGCCTGTCTCGTAGTTACGCGCGCCCGGAGGAGAAGTTCCGCAGCCCGCCGGGGCCCGCGGGGGCTCCTCCCGGCCGCGATAGTCTCTGCGCGGGGGGTCCGCGACGATGGGCATTCACGACTACCACATGGTCACACGGTGGCTCGTCCCGGGGACACCCCGCGAGGTCTCCGACGTTCTGGGAAACCCGGGGGACTTGCCGCGCTGGTGGCCCTCCGTCTACCTGGAGGCGGAGGAAACCGCTCCGGCGGGTGCCGACGGCGTGGGCCGGGCCGTGCGTCTCCACACGCGCGGGTGGCTCCCGTACACGCTCGACTGGACGCTCACCGTGACCGAATCACGCGATCCCTACGGTTTCTCCTTCGATGCGGAAGGGGACTTCGAGGGGCGGGGAGAGTGGACCTTCGATTCGGCGGGCGCCTGGGTCGGCGTGACGTTCGATTGGCGGGTCGAGGCGACGAAGCCCTTGCTGCGCCTGCTCGCGCCGCTCTTTCGTCGGGCGCTGGAGGCCGACCACCGCTGGGCGATGCGCAGGGGCGAGGAGAGCCTGAAGCTCGAACTCGAGCGCCGCCGCGCCGCCTCCGAGTGGGAGAAGGAGCGCATCCCGGCGCCACCCGGACCGGCGACGCGGTCGGGCTGGATTCTGCTCGCGGCCGGCGCGGGCGCTCTCGCCTTGCTCGCGGCCGCCGGGCAGGCGGCCCGCCGCCGGCGCCGCAGCCGGAGGCGGCATCGATTCTGGCGATAGGCGGCAGACCGATCGGAGAAAGTCGCGCCCGGCGTCGCTCTCTCGAGGGCGAAGCGGGCTTCGAGACGGGCGGTCGAGCTCGAGAAGAAAGGAGGCGGCCGTGACGAAACGATCGCGCATCTTCCCCCTCCTCGGAGCGCTCTTCCTCGTGCCTTCTCTTCTCGCCGCGGTCACGGTTGTCGGCAAACTCGATCTCAAGCCCGTGTCGGTCAGGGTGGGGAGGCTGTACCCGGAGACCGACCAGTCGATCCGAATCGTGGTCCGCGACGAGCGTCCGCCCGATCCGTTCGTGGTCAGCGGCGTTGGCGACGCCGGGTTCGGGCGCCGGGTCCTCCAAGCGTTCTACACCGAGAGTCCCCAGACGGTCGCGACGGTCTTCGAGGCAGCGGCCGCGGAGTCGATCGAGATCCTGGGGATGAAGCCGGGAGAGGGGGTCGTCCTCGAGATCTCGATCCAGCAGTTCCGTGTGGAGATGGCGTCTCCCTCGTTCGGGCTGCCCAACTTCATCTCCTACGGGCGGATCCAAACGGCCCTGAAGTCGCCCGACGGGGGCGACCTCTCGAGCGGGAGCTTTCCGGTGGCGACCTGGGAGACGGCCTCCAAGGGGGGCGAAGCCGTGGCCGCGGCTCACGCCAAGGCCGTCTGGGAGGCGGCGGCCCGGACGCTTCTCGGACACTTCCCGAAGAAACCGGAACCGGAGGCGATCCAGCGTGTTCTCGCCTCTCTCGACACGAACAAGGACGAGAGACAGCGGGACTACGCCGTCTTCTGGCTGGGACTGGTCGGTCGAGAGACCCCGGCCGTCGCAGAGAAGCTGTTCGCGCTCTTCCGAAAAGAGGAGAACCAGAGCGTGTCCCAGTCGGCCGCCATCGCGCTCGCGATGCTCGGAGCTCCCGGCGCGCGCGAGCAGTTCGAGGCCGTCCTCTCCGGCGCCAGCAAGCTCTCCGAGTGGGACCCGAGGGACGACTCGGAACAGGCCTGGCATCTGCTCCATGCCCTGGCGCTCCTGGGCTCGACGGATCTCGGCGAGAAGGTACCGCCCACCAAACGGCTGCACGAGAAGCTCACGGACCTGGTCCGGTTCCAAGAGACCGGAGAGATCCCGAGGATGGCTCAGAAGGACCTGGACGAGCTGACCCGGAAGCTTGAGAAGAAACGGAAAAAGTAGGTCGGCGGTCCTGAGCCTTCCCGGGCGTCTTTCCCGTCAGATCGGTGTCCTCGACGCGACGACCCTGGTCGTCGGCTCGATGATCGGGTCGGGCATCTTCATCGTCTCGGCGGAAAGCGCGCGCCTGCTCGGGTCCGCGGGGTGGCTGCTCGCGGCCTGGACGGTCGCGGGCCTCTCGACGATGATCGCCGCGCTCTCGTGCGCGGAGCTCGCGGCGATGCTCCCGCGGGCGGGCGGCCAGTACGTGTTCTTTCGCGAGGCGTACGGGCCGCTCTTCGGGTTTCTGTTCGGCTGGACGCTCTTCCTCGTCGTGCAGACCGGGACGATCGCCGCCGTGGCGGTGGCCTTCGCCAAGTACCTGGGCGTGCTGTGGCCCGCGGTCTCAGGGGCTCGCAAGCTTCTGGCGGTGGGCCCGGTCTCCGTCTCGGCCGTCCAGGCGGTCGCGATCCTCGTGATCCTGTCGTTGACGGCCTCCAACGCGACGGGGCTCAAGACCGGCACGCGGACCCAGAACGTCTTCACGTTCGCGAAATTCGCGGCCCTGCTCGCCCTGACGGCGACGGGCCTCTTCTGGGGCGGCGGCTTGGAT
>JBOGJK010000583.1:0-6568 GCA_050745345.1 Thermoanaerobaculia bacterium | reverse complement strand
GAGATGCCGATCGAGTTGACGATCCGCGTCTTCTCGAGGTTCATGACGAGAGCGCGGGCGCCGGAGTCGATCTGCCGGTAGGCCTCGCGTGCGATCTCCTCTCCTCCCTGGTTGTTGATGTAACCGTCGGTCCAGAGGACCGCCACGTCGCCCCGCCGCTCGACCGTCACCTTGCAGGCGTCGCTCACTTGTATTTCCTCATCACGATGCGCGTCCCCCAGTCGCCGGAACTGATCTCCACACCGTCCATCAGGCTCCGGATGATCTGAAGCCCCCACCCGCGTCTGCGCTTACCCTGGAAAGTCTGCTCGGGAGTCGGCGGCTCGATGCGCAGATGGTCGAAACCCCTTCCCTGGTCGAAGACCTCGATCTCCAGCCACTCGGAGCCTTCTTGCTCGCGGCCCACCCGAAAGGTCAGGTGAAGACGCTCATCGCGCATCTGCGCGTGCTCGAAGGCGTTGATGCAGGCCTCGACCAGCGCCAGCTTGACCTCGTCGATCTTATCGCGGGACATCCCGATGTGCTCGCCCAGTGCGGCGGCCTGCGCGGTCGCGACGATCTCCATCTCGGGGGCCACGGGGATCGTCAGAGAAATGTCGCGCGAGCCCGAGGCCTGGGACGCAGGCGGAGCCGTCTTCCGTTGAACCATTCGGTCTTCGGTCGGACCCCTCCGACGTTCAGAAGCGCAGAAAGAGCTGCAGCGATCGGATGAGGATCGGCGGGAGTTTATCGGAGAGCAGCAGCAGGCATCCGATCGCGATCTCTCCGGCCAGCAGCGACCAGAGGACGGCGGGCGTCGCGAGGTCGGTGGCCGAGGCGGCGAGCTCTTTCATCACGGCTTCTCGCCCTCTTCTGAAGGCAAGGCCTCTGCCAGCAGCAGGAACGAAGCCGCACGGCCGTTAACTCGCTGAAAAGAAGGTGTTTGGCGGAGTGGAACCGGCTTCTACTGAAAGCCGAGATAATGTGACTTTACGCTACATAAACATGAAATGTGGTGATCTATCATAAGCATAATACTCACATTATAAATGGTTTATATATAAAACGTGACATATTGATACTGTACCCTAATGTCCCGCAGTCTTTCTCCGATACAGCGTCCTCCGACTGATCCCCAGCAATCGAGCCGCCCGGCTCTTGTTGCCCCCGGCGAGCCTCAAGACCCGCTCGATGTGGCGCTCCTCCAGAGCCTTCAAGCTCGCCGTCTCCTCCTCGGCGGCGCCGGAGGGCGCCTCGGCCCTGGCGCCCCGTGAGGAGGCCGGAAGCCACTGCAGGTCCTCCCGGCGGATCACGCCGCCCCGAGAGAGCGCCGCGGCGCCTTCGAGCAGGTTCTCGAGCTCGCGGACGTTGCCCGAGAACTCGTGAGAGAGAAGCGCCGCGTAAGCGTCCCGGTCGAGGGTTGGCACGTCGCGCCCCTCGCGGGCGGCGAAGCGCTCGAGGAAGTGGCGGGCGAGGCGCGCAATGTCCTCGCGCCGCTCGCGCAGGGGCGGCAGCGCGATCTCGACCACGCGGAGCCGGTAGTAGAGATCCTCGCGGAACTCCCCCCGCGCGATGCGCTCCGCCAGGTTCGCGTGCGTGGCGGCGAGCACGCGCACGTCGATCGGGATCCGGCGTCGCCCCCCGACGCGCTCGATTTCGCGCTCCTGGAGAACACGCAGAAGCTTCGCCTGCAGCGCGAGCGGCATGTCGCCGATCTCGTCCAAAAACAGGGTGCCCCCGCTCGCTCCCTCGAACCGGCCCGGCCGGGCCTCGACCCCCGTGGCCACCCCGCGCTCGATGCCGAACAGCTCCGATTCGAGCAACGTCTCGGGGAGCGCCGCGCAGTTGATCGCCACGAAGGGTTTCTCCGCGCGGTCGCCGCGGGCGTGGATCATTCGGGCCACGAGCTCCTTGCCGGTCCCGCTCTCCCCCGTGATCAGGACCGAGATCCTCGAGGAGGCGACCCGGCCGACCAGGTCCAGGACCCGCCGCACGGCCGGCGAGTCGCCCACGAAGAGCCTCCCCGCCGCCAGGCGCCCGGTCTCGTCGAGCAGACGCCGGTTCTCCTCCTCCAGCCGCTCCCGCTCGCGGGTCAGGCGCTCCAGATGCCGCCGGTTCTCGATCGCCATGCCGCAGAGCACAGCAAGCGACGAGAGGAAGCGTGCGTCCTCCTCGCCGAAGGCCGCCTTCTCGCCGCGGCGCAGCTCCTTCTCCGCCAGCACCAGGACCCCGACCTCCCGGGCGCCGCCCCGGATCGGCACGCCGATCGCGGCCGACACCGGCGTTCGCAGGAAGCGGAACTTCTCGCGCCGCACGGCGGCTTCCGAGGCCAGCACTTCGCGCAGGAACTCGTCACCCGCGACCACGGATTCGGGCACGCGCCGGGGAAACCCCACGCGCGCCTCGGCCCGCAGCGCGCCCCCGTCTCCGAAGGTCGCCAGGTAACCCCGCGAGGCGTCCAGCACTCCGACCGCCCGACCGAGGACGTCTTCGACCAGCGCCTCCTCACTCGGCAGCGGCCCGAGCGAAAGCCCCGCGTCGTAGAGCGTCTCGAGGAGAAGGAGCTTGTGCTGGGTCTCGAAGTCGCGGCCGGACGGGTCCATGCGCGGGAGGGACCCTAGTGGGCGGCCGCGAGCACCTTTTCGCGCCGCAGCTGCGCCACGACCTGCTCGGAGGGGCGCGTGGGCGCCCAGCTCGGGTTCCACTTCCGGTTCTCGGCGATGAGCTTCTCGGCCCGGTCGAGGTCCCCCTTGCGGGCGAGCTGCTCGGCCAGCAGGGCCCGGCCCTCGTAGACCCAGCGGCGGCCCTCGAAGTTGCCCCAGGGGTTCGGAGGATTGGCCATCTCCTCCAGCAACGGCAGGGCCTCTTCGGTCTTCCCCTGGCCCATCAGCGAGAGCACGACCAGATAGTTCCACACCGGATCGTAGGGCTTCAGATTGGTGCCCTTGGTCTGCTTGGCAAAGGCGGCTTCGAACTTGGGCCGGACCTCCCGAAGCAGCCTCTCCGCTTCGGCGGGCTTCCGGTCGAAGAGCCTCAGGATCGCCTGGGAGACCGGGGTCCGGATCTCCGCGTACTGGTCCTTCGGGATCGCCTGAATCCGAGCGATCAAGTCCCTCGCGGTCGCCTCGTCTTTGGCGTTGATCGCCGCCCTCATCGCCGCGAGAAGATGCTCGCGGCGCATGTCGTCCTCGTATGCCTCCTCGGCTCCCGCCAGGTAGCTTTCGACTGCCTTCTTGTAGTCTCCCTTCCCTTCGTACGCCACGCCCAGGTGGGAGTAGGACGCGAAGAAGTCGGGCTTGAGTTTCAGCGCCTGATTCAGATTCTGGATCGCCTCGTCGTAGTGCCCCGAGTACGCCTGGATCTCCCCGAGGCTGTCGTAGGGGTTGGCCTGGTCGGGGGCCATGAACTGGTACTTCCGGATATTCTCGATCGCCTTCTCGTAGTCGCCGCGGTAGGCGTAGTTGTAGCCAATCAGGTTGTACGCGTCGGCGTTGTTCGGCTCGATGGCGAGCAGCTCGGAGAGGATCTGGAGCGCCCGCTCCGCGTTGCCGTTCTGGATTTCCCAGTGGCAGAGCATCATCGCCGCCCGGATGTCCTCCGGGTACTTCTCGTGGATCTGTTGCGCGATCTTCAGGCGCTCCGCGAGCTTGCCCTCCCGCCCGGCCAGCTGCAGGTCCACGTGCAACCGCTCGCGCTCGGTCAGCCGCTCCCTCTGCTTGGCGGCCCGCCGGACCAGCGCAAATCCCTGCTCTCCCTCGGTCAGCCGCGCCAGCCCGAGCATGGCCTCGGCGAACTGCGGATCGAGCTCCAGGGCCTTCGCGAAGCCCTCCCGGGCCTCCTTGAAGTAGTAGCGGCGCTCGTTCTCGATCGCCTTCTGGTAGGCGCGGTAGGCCTGATCCGAGGAGGTCGTGACCTCCCGCCGGTTGACGAGGTAGAGGGCGGCCGCCGCTCCCACGGCGAGCAGAAGCAGCAGTCCGACCGAGCCGATCACCAGCCGCTTTTTCATGTTCTCCGAGAGATCATACGAGAGGAAACCCCCTGAGTTTCAAGAAGATCAGGGCGGAGGACGTCGCACACGGTTCCTCGCAGCCAACCCGTCTGCCCCCTGCAACCTAACATCCTACGTCCTCGGTTGGTTATTCCACCCTCAGGAGCAGGAAGGTCATGTCGTCGTACTGGTCGGCCCCCTGCACGTGCTCCCGGATGTCGGCGAGCAAGCCACGGGCGACCTCCTCGAGCGGCTCCCCCCGGCGCCGGTCGACCGATTCCATCAGCCTCTCTTCCCCGAAGGGGTTCATCTCCTCGTCCATCGCCTCGGTAAACCCGTCCGTGTAGAAGAAGATCAGGTCCCCGCG
Organism: Thermoanaerobaculia bacterium; assembly: GCA_050745345.1. Lineage (GTDB taxonomy): Bacteria > Acidobacteriota > Thermoanaerobaculia > UBA5066 > Gp7-AA6 > DATBFU01. The sequence goes on along the minus strand of JBOGJK010000583.1, from coordinate 2,234 downwards.
GCGTAGGAAGAGCTCCCGTGTGTCGTACGGCACCTCCCGGAAGGCCCCCAGGGGCAGCCGGTGCTCGGGCGGGTCGAGCAAGCGCGGCCCGCCGTCCCCCGACCGCATGAGGATCGGCAGAGGCTGCCCCCCGATCGCGTAGCGCAGGCTCATCGACTCCGGGTCGAGCAGGAAATACCCGAGGGAGACGAACATGCGCCGCTTGATCGAGTAGATGCGGCGGTTCGACTCCTGGAAGAGCACGCCCGGGTCGCGCGTGGTCAACGCCCGCGAGTAGACGATCTCCTTGGAGGCGACCATCAGCAGCGAGGCCGGCACCGACTTGCCCGAAACATCGCCGATCACCACACCGAGCCGGCGGTCCTCGAACGGGATGAAGTCGTAGAAGTCCCCCCCGACCACCTTGGCGGGGAGGCTCCCGCCCAGGAAGGAGAAGCCCGGCACGACCGGAACCGAGCGCGGCAGAAGGCTCGCCTGGATGTCCCGCGCGATCTCGAGGTCGCGCTTCCACTCCGCCTGCCGGGTCATCTCGTCGTGGAGCAGCGCGGTTTCGATCGCCAGGGCCGACTGGTTCGCGAGTGTCGTCAGCAGCGCCCCGTCCTCCCGGTCGAACCGCTCGCCGGAGAGCTTCTCCTGCAGGGCCAGGAGGCCCATCAGACGCTCCCGGTAGACGAGAGGAACCAGCAGCCGAAAACCCTCCCCCACCAGCCGCTCCTGGAACTCCTGGCTCTCCGAGTCCGCGAAGTGGAAGGAGAGCTCGGCGAGCAGCGCAGGCTTCCCCTCCTGCCTCAGGATGCGGCACAGCGCTGCCTCGGGCGCGAGCCGGTCCTCCCGCCGCCCCCGCCGCTCGAGCCACCCCTCCCGGTCGCGCAGCCAGATCGAGGCCTTCTCCAGGCGCATCGTGGCGGCCACGTTGGCCGTCAGGTAGTCGGCGATCTTGCCCAGGTCGAGCTCGCCCGTGATCGTCTCGCTCATCTCCAGCAGGGCTGTCTGGTAGTTGAGCTTGTCGCGGAAGAAGAGGCGGTCGAGCGGCGTCTGCAGCCGGCGGCGCAGGAACTCGAAGAGCGGGATCGCGACGAGGAAGAAGCCGAAGTTGAAGAGGGGCGACATGGAGAGGCGGGAGCCGGCAAAGAGCTTCGCGGCCGTCGCGATCGCGAGCGTGTAGAAGCCGAAGAGGATCGCGGTCGTCGCCGCGTAGAGGAAGGTGCGGCGCACGACGAACCGGATATTGAGCATCTGGAAGCGCACGATCGCGTAGGCGAAGGTGAGCGGGATCAGGATCATCGGGACGATGCCCCAGAAGACGAAGTCGTCGATCTGGAAGGCCGAAGGCAGCACGATCCCGAGCAGCACGAACGGGGCGGTCCCGAGGATCGTTCCGACGAAGACGTGGAAAGCCTGCCGGCGCTCGCGGGCGTCCGGCAGCGTGAAGGCGGAGTGGGCGAGCGCGATGAGCCCCAGCACCAGGTAGTCCCCCAGCAGCGCCCAGGAGGAGAGCGGAGCGCCCGAGATGACCGAGACGTGCTCGCCGCGCACCTGGCGGAAGACGTCGTAGAGGAAGACGAAAGGCGGGATCGCGTAGAGCAGGTAGAAGAGGCCGGGGCTCGCGGAGAGGAACTCCTGCAGCCGGGCCTTCCAGCGCGCGGGCGCCTCGCCGGTCCACTCGTCGGTGCGGGCGAAGTGAAACTGCTTGGGGCGGGGGAAGATCAGGAAGAAATGGATGAACACCGCAGGCAGCAGGAACAGGCTCACGGTCCCCGTGTTCTGCACGAAGACGTCGATCCACCAGTAGGAGGCGGGGCGCAGCCGGCAGACGAAGAAGAGCAGGAAGAAGACGCAGAGCAGGAAGAAGACGCGCGCGGCCCGGTCGTCGGGACGGTTCCGGAAAACGAAGAGGCCGATCAGGAAGAAGAGGAAGCCGATCGCGGCCGCGTAGAGGTAGGTCGTGCCGCCCAGGCGCACCGCGGCGAGCTTGACCGGGAGGGTGACCAGCTGTTCGCCGCGGCGCACGAGATAGGGCACGCTCTCGCCGATCCGGTGGTTCAGGAGCTCCTCCGAGGCGCCGGAGGCCGTGTTGACCAGGCGCCGGCCGATCCCGAGCACGCGGTCGCCCGCCCGCAGGCCCGCGGCCTCCGCGGGGCCGCCCGGCTGGAGGGCGCGCACCTCGATCCCTCCGCGGCTGTAGGGTATCGGCACGACACCGTCGTTCGGACGGGGGGAGAACATGTCGGCGA